>JBCCLS010000208.1:0-6273 GCA_039026835.1 Bacteroidota bacterium
AAATATCAAAAACATCCCATCGGATTTCTAAAATTTCATACAAAGAAATAAACGCCTGTATAGGACTGTAGTTATTGCCGTCTTGCTTTACGACTGTTTTTAAAGAATCTAAAATGGTAGCTGCGCTTTTTCCATCAATACTGATGAGTTTATCACCTCTTTTTAGCACAGTGTTCTGTGATAAATTTTCAGTTACAATCATATTGTTATTGAGGACTTCAAAACCCAACGGTAAATATATTTTTTTGTCAAACAGTCGATTCCGAATATCTTTCCGCATGTTCCATGGATTTACATACGTATGTCCACATTGTATCTTTTTAACTGCTTTTGCAAGGGCTAACATCAATTGACCTTCCGTGATATCATCTGTAATTGTATAGCGCAACTCTTTGAAAAGTGAATTGATTTCTTGTTCAGAATTGTAACGATACACGCCAGGATGTACCTCTTTCACAATTTTTTCTAAATAATCAATATCGACTAAAAGACTGTCTTTGTGTAAAATCTTCCCTTGTGCACAGGCTGTTTGAAAACCTATAATTGTTATGATGATAATGCATATTTTTTTCATAAACTAATACTATTGTTTCGTGTATCGCATTCCTTGAACATTCTTACTGAGTAATACTTTAATTTTTACTTCATTGTCATGATCATTGATAAAAATGGCAGTTTCATTCTCGGAAACAAATACAGAAACTTCCCCTTTTTCTGAGATGCCAAATCCAGAATTTTTTTCTTGGGTTTGAGAATTTACTATTTTAAAATCAACTACGTTATTGGATAAATTTTTGACTTTAGCGGTAAAAGAATTGGTTTCTCTTTCGCCTAAAAGAAAGGATTGATGCGGTGGAATTGTAATTGTTGCCCAGTCACTTTCATCAACGCAAGAAACAAAGCAAAGGAGTATCAAGAAGCATGTAAAATGTCTCATCTGAAAAAAATTAAAAATAATAACCAAATGTACAAGCTACTTTTTGGAGCCTATCCCCAAAATAAAGTTTCTAATACCCGAAATACGTTTTTTTGTAATTTTTGATGTTGATAAACGCTTTGGACGAACTTGTATATCGTTCTCTCAACATGGAAATGAGACTTTGATTACAGGCAAAAGATTCAAAAAAAGTTACAATACACATACAAGTAGTAGTTATTTCTAGTATTTTACAGGGAGATTCTATTTGGCAATCCAAACTACAAAACCTATGCGTATAAAAACTATCCTTCCTATCATGGTCGTTTTGCTATTCATTTCCTGTACAAATGTGGAAACTGAAGCTAAAAAAGAAAACAATTTGGAAATAAAAACAGCTAACAAAGAAGTATTTGATTTTCAAAAAGCAACTGTTTTTACAACTGCTGAAAATACTGATCTTCGTTTGTCGAACGAAGGCAATGTATCCTTTTCCAAAGCTGTACAACCGCTGGAAACAGAAATCACTGTTTTTGTCAATCCGCATAAAAAGTTTCAAGAATTTTTGGGAATTGGCGGTGCAATTACGGATGCTTCCGCAGAAGTGTTTTCCCAGTTAAGCACAGACAAACAAGAAGAATTACTAAACGCGTACTATGCTGATGAAGGCATTAATTACAATATCATTCGTACAAGCATTCACAGTTGTGATTTTGGTTTGGGAAGCTTTACCTACATTGAAGAAGGCGATGAAAAACTAGAAACATTTTCTATCGAAAAAGACAAAGAAAAGCGCATTCCAATGATTAAAAGAGCTACTGATTTAATTCAGGACGATTTGGTGTTTTATGCCAGTCCTTGGAGTCCGCCAGCGTTTATGAAAACGAACAATCACATGCTACGTGGGGGAAAATTGTTGCCAAAATACTATCAAAATTGGGCCGATTATTTTGTGAAATTCATACAAGCTTATGAAGCAGAAGGCATTCCTGTGTGGGGCGTAACCATTCAAAACGAACCGATGGCAACGCAACGTTGGGAATCTTGTATTTATTCTGCTGAAGAAGAACGTGATTTTTTAAAGAATAACTTAGGACCTACGTTTGAAAAACACGGTTTTGGAGCTAAAAATATTGTCGTTTGGGATCATAATCGCGATTTAATTTCACATAGAGCCAATACTATTTTTGAAGATGCCGAAGCTGCAAAATATGCTTGGGGAATTGGATTTCACTGGTATGAAACTTGGACAGGTGGCGATGCGAAATATGAAAACTTAGCAAATATCAATACATCTTTTCCAACAAAAAATTTATTATTTACCGAAGGCTGTCAGGAAAAGTTTGACGAAAAGGAATACCAACGCTGGTCAAACGCAGAACGGTATGGAAACTCCATGATCAACGATTTTAACAACGGAACTGTAGGTTGGACAGATTGGAATGTATTGTTAGATCACACCGGTGGCCCCAATCACGTGCAGAACTTTTGTTTTGCGCCGATTCATGCCGATACCAGAACCAACGAATTGATTTATACGCCAACGTACTACTACATTGGGCATTTTTCAAAATTCATTCAACCCAAAGCAAAACGCATCAGCACAACCACAAGTAGAAGCACTTTAGAAAGTACCTCATTCCAAAATCCTGATGGAAAAATCATCACAGTTGTAATGAATAAAACAGATGAAAAAGTTGCTTATAAGTTGATCGTAGAGGGCAAAGAAATCATACTTTCTATCTTGCCACATGCAATGCAATCATTGGTGTATTGATTTAAAAAAACACACGTTCAACAAACCAAAATAGACCAACTAATGCAATGGCGATAGATGCCGGAATTTGGATGCGTTTTCGGTACCAGCTTTTTTTTCTGATAAACCATACAAGTGCAGCTGCCGCGAGTAATACAAATAACTGACCAAGTTCTACACCAATATTGAAGGCTAAGAGCGAAGGCACAAAATTGTCTTGTGGTAGTCCATATTCACTCAAAACAGAGGCAAAACCCAAACCGTGAAGCAAACCAAAACCAAACACGACAAGTGGTCGCCATTTGGTTGTTTTTTTGAAAACACAATTTTCCACAGCAATCCATACAATAGAAAGGGCAATGAGTGGTTCTACAATAGCACCAGGAATTTCTACAAATCCCAATGCAGCTAGTGCCAATGTGATGGTATGTGCCAACGTAAATGCAGTGACTTGTTTTAATAAAGAAACAAAAATGAGACTGGAAAAAAACAATCCCAACACAAAAAGAATATGATCTACTCCTTTGGGAATGATATGTTGTACACCTGCTTTGGTAAATATTACAAATTTTTCTTGCCATGACATGGCTGTGAGTTTACGCATTCGCTGTCGCTTCAAAGCTGCTTTGTATTCAGCGGTCATTTGTTGGTCTTGCATGGTTAGTTGTCCTTGTTCAATCTCAGAAATCACAAGTTCGTCCTCAGGATGCGCATGCACAAGAACACTAAAACAGAGCAGAAGAAAGAAAAGTAACTTTTTAAAAAACTTCATACGTGTACTAAATGTATTGACAAACAAAAGCGGCTCCGAATTTCCGTGCCGCTTTGTAGTTTGTTTTGTGTGGAATTAGTCAGATGAACCGTCCAATCCGCGCACTTTTAAGAGTGCATCTATTTTAGGTTCGCGACCGCGGAATTGCTTGTATAATTCCATGGCTTCTTCGGTAGATCCTTTTTCGTATACATGCGTTCTTAATTTGGCAGCAAGTTCAGGATTAAAGACATCTCCAGTTTCTTTAAATGCTTCAAATCCGTCAGAATCAAGTACAGCAGAGTGTACATAACTGTAATATCCGGAAGCGTATCCGCCAGCAAAAATATGTGCAAAATAGGTGCTGCGATAGCGTGGCGCTATTTCATCAATTAAACCAATTTTGGTCATCGCTGCTGTTTCAAAAGCATCTGCATCTTTTGCTGCTTCGTCTGCTTTGATTGTATGCCAATCCATATCTAATAAAGATGCTGCTAAGTATTCAGTATTGGCGAATCCTTGATTGAATTTTGAAGCTTTTAATACCTTGTCGATCAATTCATCTGGAATTACTTCACCAGTTTGATAGTGGGTCGCAAATGATTTTAAAATGGCTGGTTCGCTTGCCCAGTGTTCCAAGATTTGCGCTGGGAATTCTGTAAAGTCACGTGGACCAGAAGTACCCGACATACTTTGATACGTCACATTTGTCAGTGTACCGTGCATAGCATGCCCAAATTCGTGGAAAAGGGTAGTGACGTTGTCAAAACTGAGTAATGCAGGCGCATCACCCACAGGAGCAGGGAAATTACATACATTCACTACAATTGGACGCTGCTTCCCTTCCAAATTTGATTGTCCTTTAAAGCTACTCATCCAAGCGCCACCACGTTTGTTGGAACGCGTAAAGTAATCACCAATAAAAATACCTAAATGACTACCATCTTTGTCTTTTACTTCCCAAACACGTGCATCTGGATGGTATACGTCTATATCAAATTTTTCAGTAAACGTAATGCCCCAAAGTTTGTTGGTCGTTGCAAAAACACCTTTGAGTACATTGTCTAGCGAAAGATAGGGTTTCAATGCTGCTTCATCCAAATCGTATTTTGCTTTACGAACTTTTTCAGAATACTGCCACCAATCCCATGCGGCAATTTTAAAATCATGTCCTTCCGCATCTACTACTGCTTGCATGTCTGCTACTTCTACTTTGGCTCTTTCCAAAGCGGGTTTCCATAATTGCATGAGAAGGTTGTATACTTCTTCAGGAGTTTTTAGCATGCGCTCTTCCAACACAAAGTGTGCATGTGTTTCATAGCCCATTAATTGCGCGCGTTCTGCACGTAGTTTTGCGATTTGTGCAGCAATTCCTTTGTTGTCATTTTCGTTATCATTGTCACCGCGTTGTACATAGGATTTGTATAGTTTTTCGCGTAAATCACGTCGGTTCGATTCTGTTAAGAATGGATACATGCTACTGCGATGCGGCGTAAACACATATTTATCTTTGTATACAGCTTTTGCTTCTTCGGTTTCGGCTGCGTTCATTTTTTGTGCGGCTGTTTCCGCTGCAGCGGCAATGATGCCATCCGATAAACCATCTAAGTCCGTTTTATCTAAAATCAATTCAAAACCATTGGTTTCGGCTAATAAATTTTGACCAAAAGCAGTAGTTAATTCAGAAATTTTAGAATTGATTTCTGTGATTTTAGTTTTTTGCTCTTTATTTAATAGTGCACCACTACGCACAAATCGCTTGCGTACGTCTTCTAACATTTTGCGTTGTTCATCAGTTAAATCAAGGCTTTCACGTGCTTGATATACCGTTTCTACACGATTGAAAAGTCCTTCATTGAGTGTGATTTTATCGTCATGAGCTGATAAAATTGGACTGAGTTCACGTTGTAATTCTTGTAATTTTGGATTGGTGTTAGAACCTGTTAAATTAAAAAATACACGTTGTACTTTGCCCAGTAATTTTCCTGATTTTTCTAAGGCTTCTAGCGTATTTGCGAAGGTTGGTGCTTCTGAATTATTGACAATAGCATCAATTTCAACAAGATTTTCTTTCATGCCTTTTTCAAATGCTGGCATGTAATGTTCATTTTTTATGCTGTTGAAAGGTGGCACTCCAAAAGGTGTTTCCCATTCTTGATAAAATGGATTTTCAGAGGTTTGTTTTGTGGGTTTTTCTTTGTCTTTGTCAGTGTTGCAAGCATAGATGGATATGATTGCAGCTATTAAAAAGAGTTTTTTCATTTTAGGTTTGTTTATAGTTCGATAAAGATAGTTTTTTTAAACATTCAAAAGGAAGAAAATTTATCTGATTGAAAAATAGAGGATAAAAGTGTGTATTGATTAGATTTAGACTCTAAAAATGTATCTCAAACTATCATAAAAAAAGCATTTCATGCTATCTAACTTTTCGGCATGTTATATATAAATACAACATTGAAAGTGTTAGCATGAAATGCATTAAAAATCACCGTTAGGATATTATATTTAAAATCTATTTAAAAATAGTTGTTGATGTACCCATAGTTATGCTTCACAGCTTGTACATTCTTTCTTTTGTTTGAATTTTTGAGCAGCGTTCATACTGTGTTGATAATACAACGATTTTAATCCTAACTTCCACGCAGTGACATGAATTTTATTGATTTCTTTTGTCGGCATATCAGGATGAATGATGATATTTACAGACTGTCCTTGATCAATGTGATATTGTCTGTTGGCTGCTTGGTAAATAATATGCATCTGATCTATTTCAGAATAGGTTTTGAATACTTCTTTTTCTTGTTCTGATAAGAAATCTAAATGTTGTACCGTACCGTCACGATCGCGAAT
>JBCCLS010000209.1:0-6263 GCA_039026835.1 Bacteroidota bacterium
CAAATACAATGCGTTTTGGATTGCTTCGCGCTCTTTTGTGTAATAATCGAATGATTTTACTGTCTGCACCTAATCTGCGTAAGAGTTCGTCTTCATAGCGCGCCCAATCTTCTATCGGTTCCGTTGCAACTCCTGATTCCATCGCGGCTTTGGCTATGGCTGGTGGAATTTTAGCAATGAGTCTTGGATCAAATGGTTTTGGAATGATGTACTCTTTCCCAAAGGTGAGTTTGGTTTCTGCATACGCAATGTTTACTTGTTCTGGCACAGGTTCTTTTGCCAAAGCGGCAATAGCTTTGACTGCTGCCATTTTCATAGCTTCATTGATTTTGGTAGCGCGTACGTCTAATGCACCACGGAATATGAACGGAAAACCAAGCACATTGTTCACCTGATTTGGATTGTCTGATCGGCCTGTTGCCATGATGATGTCTTCACGCGATGCAATGGCTTCTTCATAGGAAATTTCAGGTGTTGGATTCGCCATGGCAAATACAATAGGATCGTGTGCCATAGAGCGCAACATATCTTGCGAAACAATATTTCCAACAGACAATCCTAAAAACACATCGGCTCCTTTTAAAGCATCTGCTAGTGAATCGTAATGTTTTGAGGTTCTAAAACGCGCTTGCATTGGCGACAAGTCGGTTCTGCCTTCGTGCAGTAAACCATCTACGTCAAACATGGCAATATTTTCCAATCTCGCGCCAAGCGACACATACAAATTCATACAAGAAATTGCCGCAGAACCAGCGCCTGAGACCACAATACGCACATCTTCTATGTTTTTTTCTGCCAATTCTAAAGCGTTGATTAAAGCCGCAGAAGAGATGATGGCTGTTCCGTGCTGATCGTCGTGCATGACAGGAATATCCAATTCTTCAATGAGTCTGCGTTCTATTTCAAAAGCTTCTGGCGCTTTGATATCTTCTAGATTAATTCCACCAAAAGTAGGCGCAATTTTTTTGACCGTTTCTACAAATTCATCTACATCTTTCGTGTCTACTTCAATGTCGAACACATCAATGTCTGCAAAAATTTTAAAGAGCAATCCTTTTCCTTCCATAACAGGTTTGGAGGCTTCCGGACCAATATCGCCCAAACCTAACACAGCAGTTCCGTTAGAAATGACCGCAACCAAATTTCCTTTGGTAGTGTATTTGTAAACGTTTTTTGAGTCTTTTGTAATTTCAATACACGGTTCGGCAACTCCGGGAGAATACGCCAAAGATAAATCGCGCTGTGTTGCATAGCGTTTGGTAGGAACTACTTTGATTTTTCCTGGTTGTGGTTTGGCGTGATATACTAATGCTTCTCTTCGTTTGCGTTCTTGGTTGCTTTTGCTCATGTTGAATTGATTTGACTGCTAACAATTTGAATGTGCAAATTTAAACCTCTACGCGAAAAGAAAAAATTTAATCTCCCTTCTTTGGTTTTATTTAACGTTGGCATGAATTCCGTTTGAAATTAAAAATAAAATACTGATTATCAATATTTTATAGAATTTAAATTGCAGTGCAATCCCACTAAAACGAATAACTATTTATTTTGAGCTGCTTTTTCTAGCAGTGCATTTAACTTTCTAATGGAAAATCCCTGATCTGGTTTGATTGCTAGTGCTTTTTTGTACCATTCAATTGCCAAATCAATACTATCCATTTCTTTGTAAGCATCTGCAACACTGTCGTGCCAACCTGCGTGTTCGGGTTCTAATTCTACATTAAATTTGAAGATATCTAGTGCTGCCGCAAGATATTTTCTATCAATTAACCAATAGCCAAAATCGTCAATGTCACCGCTATCAAATACATAATCTTGTGGTGACTTTTTTTCTTCTTCAAAGTAGACTTCCTTTACTTTTTCGATGCCTTCGGTAAGAATGTAATTTTTCAGCTTGTAATGAATCGGCGCTCTTGAATGCAATGAATCATTGAAAACTGTATTTTTCAGAATGATCGCTGAGTTTTCTAAAGTCCAAAAGTAGTCCGTATTTGTCATCATGACGATGGCTGCTTTTTTCTCAGGCATGAATCCAAAAAAAGTTCGGTATCCAGGATCGCCGCCACTGTGGTAATAAATAGGTGATTCGTCAATAGTACCTAAAAACCAACTTAAGCCCACTTTTTTCTGTCCTTTAGGCGTTTGAATGGTTGTTAGTTTTTTATAGGATGCTTCCGAATAAATTCGTTTTCCGTTAATGACGCCTTTGTTGAGATTAACTGCTGCCCATAATAACATATCTTCAACGTTGGAATGCAGTGTAGAACTTCCCGCATGTCTTCGATTGTAGGGATAGATTTTGCCAACTTCTTTTTGTAAATCGTCGCCAATTATATGTGGCGAAGTTGCTAATTCAGCTGGAATTTCTGGTTTGAAAAAGGTACTATTAACCATTCCCACAGGCTCAAAAATATGTTTCTTCATATAAGCTTCAAAAGTCATTCCTGAAGTTTTTGCAATGAGATCACACAGCATGTCAAAAGCAGCATTGCTGTAACGATATTTTTCTCCCGGAGTGAAATCGAGTTTTGCAGTTGCGTGACTTTTTACATAGCGTTCTGCGGCGCCATCGTCGTATTCGGGTTTGTCCCATTCATAATCTTTGACATTCGGAATGCCCGAAGTGTGATTGAGCATTTGGCGCACCGTAATGTCTTTGTAACGCGCATCTGCCATGGTAAAGTATGGAAGATAGTGCATTAGTTTTTCGTCTAAATCAATTTTACCTTGCTCTACCAATTGCACAACTGCCGTTGCTACAAATGGCTTGGAAACTGAAGCCATGTGAAATAAAGATTTGGTTGTCAATGGATTTTCAGTTCCTAAGGTTTTGACGCCAATGGCATCGGCATAGATTATTGTATCATTTTTGATGACACCTACAGCAAGTCCAGGCGCTTCGAAAAGTTCTTTTTGCTTTTGGACGATTTTGTCAATTTGTAGTATTTCTGGAGAAATAGTTTCTTTTTGCGCTGTTTCACAACTTAAAAACACAAGGAAAACAACAGCAATATAGGATAGTTTTTTCATAACGATTGATTTTGATGGTTTCCTTAAAGAGTAGCACTAATTGTTTTTGTTACAGTTATATTGCTGATAGTGAGAAAATTATTTTACGACAACGTATTTAATGTGAGTTTGATGAGTTGAAAATGTACTCATCGTATTTTGTTTCTTTTATACGATCTTAGTTTTTTGATTTTTATGAGAAACTAATTGTTTGTTTGATTTCTATGACAAAAGCAAGTAAATTTTAATGAAAATTGAAGTTCTTTATTTTTATTTTTTGCCACGAATGCACGAATTATTTTTGTTTTACTCCAAACGTTAGTTCGAGCGGCAAATCATAAATTCGTTGTATCAAACTGCTTAGAAAAATTCTTTATCAAAGTACTTCTCGATACTATTTTTCTACGAAAAATCACTCGAAGTGACGGTTGCAAATTAAAGTTGAACTCGAAATTGAAATGCCAAACGTCAGTTCGATTTCTATGATAAAAGCACATAAATTTTAATGAAAATATAAAGTTCTTTATTTTTATTTTTTGTCACGAATGCACGAATTTACTTTTTTAACTTAATGGTTACTTATTATTACACAAATCGTCATTGACGTTTGCAAATTGAAGTTGAACTCGAAATTGAAATGCCAAACGTCAGCTCGATTTCTATAATAAAAGCACGTAAGTTTTAATGAAAATGTGAAGTTCTTTCTTTTTATTTTTTGTCACGAATGCACGAATTTTCTTTTTTAACCTAATGGTTACTCATGATTACACAAACTATCAGTTCGAGTATCCTTAACTCTTGTGCTGAGATTATAAAGGAACTGCAATACGTTCATTTTTACTTTTTTTCACTCAAAAACTTGATATTTCGAACCAAACCAGTGTATTTTGTTCGCTTTACAGCTGATTTACGGAAGATTTCACTAAAGACTTCCTGCGTAATTTCTTCCCACTCCTTTTTAGACATCGATAGCAATTCTGGATGCGGATTGAATAAAGGTTCGTTGTGCGGTTTTGAGAAACGATTCCACGGACATACATCCTGACACACATCACAACCAAACATCCAATTGTCAAATTGCCCTTGCACGTGAGTTGGAATTTCATTTTTGAGTTCGATAGTAAAATACGAGATACATTTGCTTCCATCCACAACATATGGTTCTACAATGGCTTGTGTCGGACATGCATCAATACATGCCGTACAGCTTCCACAGTGATCTGTGACTGGCGTATCGTATTCGAGTTCCAAATCGATAATTAATTCAGCAATAAAGTAAAACGAACCTACTTTTTGCGTCAGTAGATTGCTGTGTTTGCCAATCCAACCCAAACCACTTTTAGCTGCCCAAGCTTTGTCTAAAACTGGTGCAGAATCTACAAAAGCTCTTCCGTGTACGTCTCCGATTTCTTCTTGAATGAATTGCAATAACTGCTTGAGCTTGTCTTTGATGACAAAATGATAATCCATTCCGTACGCATATTTGGAGATTTTTGGCGCATCGGATGCTGTTTGTGTTTCGGATGGATAGTAATTTAACAACAAAGAAACTACCGATTTTGAATCTTCTACCAGTTTTGTGGGATCAAGACGTTTGTCGAAATGATTTTCCATGTACTGCATTTCGCCATGCATGTTTTTATTGAGCCACGACTCCAAGCGCGGCGCTTCTTCCTCTAGAAATGCTGCTTTGGAAATGCCACATGACAGAAACCCTAAGCGTTTTGCCTCAGCTTTAATGAGTTCTGTATGTTTTTGTGTTGAATTCAAGTGGCTTTTTTTGTGAATTTAAGAGTAAGATTGATCGGTTTTAGCGTGATTAATGGCGCAATTTCTATAGTGTCTTGATCAGTTTCGATTTGATATTTTTTCAACATTTCATAGACGGTTAATATCATTTCATACAATGCAAAACTGTTTCCAATACACATGCGCGGTCCCGCACCGAATGGAAAGTAATAGCCTGCCGTTTTTTTGCGTTGTGCTTCTGAGAAACGTTCAGGTTTGAATTCATTCGGGTGTTCCCAATATTTTGCATTGCGATGCAACTCGTAGAACGAAATGCCAATCATAGTTCCTTTTTGAATGTTGAAATCTGCAAAAGAATCGTCTTCAATAGCAACTCTGTCTGTAATCCATGCTGGCGGATACAATCGTAATGTTTCTTCTACACAGTTTTTGACATAATTGAGTTGGGCGATTTTTTCCATTGGACTCAATTCGTCCGCGACAGCGTTAACTTCTGCTTGTGCTTTTGCATATACATCTGGATTTTTGGCGATCAAATGAAAGGTAAATGTAAGTGCATTGGCAGTAGTTTCGTGTCCTGCCACAAAGAAAATTAAAATTTCATCAATTAATTGATCGTTGGTCATTGAGGTGCCATCATCCTCGTATTTGGCTTTTAATAACATATCGAGCAAATCGTCATGTTGTTGGGTAGAGTTTCGACGTTCTTCGATGACGTTGTTGATGATATCGCGACTTTCCTGAACGAGCTTGAGATGTTTTTTCACCAAACCACTGGCTTTATACCACCATTGTTTGTGTGGTTGACGAATTTCACGAATGATAAAATCCTGCAATGTTTCAATGATATCTTGCAATCGATGCATGGTATGATCGTCTGAAGAATAGTTAAATAGTGACTTTGCTACTACATGAAACGCCAACTCATTCATAATTGGATAGGAGTCAATACTGGTATTTTCTGGTAATGTTGCGAGTTGATTGGCAATCGTATTTTCCATGATCGCTACCAATTTTTGCAGCTTTTCCCTATGAAATGCAGGCTGAATGAGTCGTCTTTGTTTTAACCAATACTCGCCACTAGAGGTAAGCAATCCTTTCCCGACATATCGTGATAAGAATTTTGTTTGAATTTTGGATTTGGTATAGTTTCTATGATTTTTGCGTAAGAGATGCTTGGTGATTTCGGCATCACGAGTAAGCATGATCAATTTGGAAAACGGTGGTACAATGGCAAACGAATCTCCATGTTTTTCAAAGCCTTCCTTATGAAACGGAATTGGATTCCGCGTGATCGAAGACGATCGGAAGAGCAGTTTGAAGAATGGCATTTTGTTTGGGTAGTTGTACATGTTTTGTTAGGTGTTGGGTTTTGGGTCGCTGCGCTTTTGGGTGTTGGTGTTGTCGCTTGCGCTCTTGTTTGTTTGTTTTTTTGTTGATTTGTTGATTCGTTAATTTGTTATTTTAGCTTCTATTAAAAGTTATAATTTATATATTCTGAATAG
>JBCCLS010000210.1:0-6255 GCA_039026835.1 Bacteroidota bacterium
GCTAATATTTTCATTGGTAGTGTATTTTAATTTTTGATTTTTTGTTTGAATGCGTTCAGAAGTTTTTATGTATTTCTGAATGACTTACAGGTCAAAAGTAGTCTGGAATCGCAGATTATTTCGCCCAAAATACCTTAAGCGAAGCTATCCTTAGACGAAATGCAATTTACCTTAGTCCAATTAAAATTTGTGCCGTTTATCTTTGGTTTCATTGAAAGGCAGTATATTACATTAATGAAAAAGACTACAAACAAATTACTACTACTAGCACTACTTCTCGGAGTAGTGTTTCACGGTACGTCTATCTTTTTCACACTCGAAACTACCTATGATGCACTAATTCATCTGTTCTTTGCCGATCATTACGCCAACAGTTGGTTTGAACCTTGGAACTATAAATGGTACACTGGATTTACCGTGATGAGTTATCCGCCTTTAGTACATCAATCGATAGGCGCATTGTCGTATATCGGCGGATTAAAATTTGGACTCTTTGCAGTGGCGATTATTGCGATCATATTATTTATAACAGGTGTCTATCGTTTTTCCTTATTGATAACAGGAAACAAAAAAGCCGCAGGATATGCCGCCATATTGGCCGTATTTTCATCTTCCTTTATAGAAACCTTGCACATCTTTGGACAATTACCAAGCATTGTGGGAATTTCTGTGTTGATGCATGCCTTGCCAGAGATTTATCTTTGGTTAAAAACTGGCAAATACAAATACTTTTTCACCTCGCTTTCGTTAATTGCAGTGACAGTGACGTCGCATCACGTTACGCCTATTTTCGGAATGGTCTTTTTTATTTTCCCGTTAATCGGAATGGTGTTAATGGATGCTTCTCGCGAACGAGTCAATTCGATGAAAGAAGTCACATTCCGTGTGTTTTGGAAAGCCTTTTGGAAACATTTTAAGCGAATTTTCATGTTTGGAATGTCTTCGCTGGTGATTATTGTCGGATGCATTCTACCATACTGGATCAACTCAAAAAATAATCCGATTACGCAAGTGCCGATACCACACGGTTCACGAGATAATTTTCTAGAAATTACATCTTCTGGTTTGGTATTTTTCTTAATTCCTTGGGGAATTTTGTTATTCTTGTTACCATATCTATTCTACAGATACTACAGCAAACGCTATCTCTTTTTTGGATTGTCCATCACCTTATTATTTGTCTTAGGAACGGGCGGAACGACTCCGATTCCACGTAAAATTTTGGGCGAAACAGCGTTTAATATTTTGACTTTAGATAGATTTACCTTGTGGGCTTCCATCATGTCCTTACCGTTATTTGGCGAATTTGCCTATCGTTTTGCGGAAGCAGATTTAAAAAGCTTTTTCCAGCAAAAATTTGGTGCTATGTACCACCGAATCATTGGTGGCGGACTAGCTGGACTATTCGTATTCATGACGATTTTTACGATGAGTTTGGGTTATTTCAGACCCTCGCAACCGCAGAAGATTAAGATGTTGCCAATTGTCAATTTCCTAAATCAAGATCAGCACGATCAATGGCGTTATTTAACCTTGGGTTTTGGCGATCAAATGGCGTGGTTGGCAGCACAAACCAAAGCTTTATCTGTTGATGGAAACTACCATTCGGCACGTCGTTTGCCGGAACTCACCACACGACCAATTGAACGTTTGGAAAACTCAAAATTTAAAGGAGTTGCGGGAATTGGTTCCTTGCAACAATTTTTAACAACGCCCGAAAAATACAATTTAAAATACATTTTCTCGAATGATAAATTCTATGATCCTATTCTCTATTTCTGTGGCTGGCAACGCTTGTCTCCGCTAGAAAATGGCATCATGGTTTGGGAAAAGTTAAATGTGCCGCCGTTATCATCTATCTTACCAAAAGATGAGGTGGCAACTTGGCAAAAACTCGCTTGGGGTGTCATTCCGTTTCTGACAGTCATACTAGCGTTTATTTTTAACATTCGTCCTATCTTTCTGAGATACATTCAGCGAAAGCGAAGAGATTCACATGAATATCTACAATACGATGTTGGCTACACAAAATTTTCAGGTAAGTTGGTGGCTGCAAGTCATTTTTGGGCAGTTATTATGATGGGAATTTTGGCATTTGGAACCTATCAATTCTATATAAAAAATGACACACAACATTCGCCCAAAAATGTGGTAGAAGCCTATTACGATGCACTCGATTTCAAAGAATTTGAACGCGCACATAGCTATATCAATCCAGAAAATGGTGTCACCATTGCCCAGTACATGCTTGAAATTTCTTCGACAGATGGTCTATTAAGTTCATACGCAAAAATGGACGCAATCGACACAGAAATTACGAATGAAACCGATAGTTTGGCGACGCTAAAAGTCATAACCAAATGGATTACGCCACTGGAAAAAATAGAAAAAACAGCTTACAAAACAGCAATCAAAAGTAACGGAAAGTGGTTTCTAGAATCTGAAGAAATAGAAGCAGACTTACCACCAGATCAACTATTTTCTGAAAACAAAACCGCCTATTTCAATCACGGAAGAAGACGCATTACGACAGAGCAAACCTATCACGAAGATGTCTTAAAACAACCAGTTTTAGAGATTATTACGGCAAAACTGGTGAAGCACAACGGACATTACGCCATTGTCGGTGAAGTGCAAAATATCGACAATATTCCAGCCGATGTTGTGCTCAAAGGAACATTGTATAACGATGACAATGTAGAACTCGCAACATACAACGCCAAGTATCACATGAAACATAAATTGATGCCCAAAGAAGTCACGTCGTTTCGAATTAATTTTGAAGGCATTGCATGGTCCAAAACACAGGATTCCATTCCAGAAACCTTCAATCCAGATGAATTTACGCCTGTAGATTTAGCCGATGCACCTACCAAATTCAACTTGCAAGCGGCAGGTAATGTTTCAGGTTCGGATTTGCATAAAAACATCGTGTTAAGTGCGTTACAAATTACTCCGAAAACAATCAAAGGAAATTTATTCAACAGCGGATTGCAAGAAATTACCGTTCCACAACTTTTGGTATCTTATTATGATGAAAATCGAGAAATTCTCTGGGTCGATCATCAGTTTTTAGACAAAGGAATTCGTCAACAACGCAAGCAACCGTTTCGCTATAACATTTTGCAAAATGACACTGTAGAAATCATTAGTATAGACATGGAAAACTGTTATGTAAATGGTTTGCCCAACGCAGCTATCTCAAATAAAATCGTCCCAAATAGAAAAAAGCATAGTGTATTACAGGAAATTGAAAATTCGGTCTACAACTATGTAAAAATTGAACTCAACGCGTATATCGGAAACCCAAAATGATGAAATTGAACTACATATTGCTATATTTATTCGTATTTGCGTCAAGCGCGAATGGACTCAGTTTAAACACAACCGAAACGATTCGATTAGAAACGTCGCAACAAGAATTTACGGCAGGCGAAACAATTGTGTTGATATTTTCAGGAACGCAAGATGCTGCTATCAAGTTGTATTGCGCCAATAGTTACGGCACAACAATCATTCGTCCCAACGTAGAAAATGGGCAATTAGAATATAGCATTCCCACACAAATCACGAATAAAACCGGAATTGTCAACTGGAAATTATTAGACAAAACCAACGCACTTTCGGGAACATTTACGATCATTCCACAGACGCAACCTGTTTCGATGGAAACCTATGTTGGTCCGCCAAGTATTGAAGCTGGCGACCGAGATTATACAATGTTAGTCACGATTCCAACCGATGCTTTGGACAATCCGATCAAAGAAAATACGGGCGTCACCGTAAAACGTCAATTCTTAGCTGATGAGCAACAACAAACCATTCAAACAAAAAACTTACTAGCCTATCAAAGAATTTATGCGCCTTCACAAAGTGGCAGAATGTTGTTGGCAACCGAATGTTTGGAACTGAATTCCAAAGAATTCACGGTAAATATCATGCCCGCAATCTCCACCGATTTTGAAATTTTTGCCAAGCGTCCACACGAATATGCAGACGGAAATCAGATCACAACTTTTACCACTTCTATTTTGCGTGATGAAAATAAAAATATTGTGAGCGATGGTACTTTTGTGGAATTTTTCATTACAAATTCAGATGGAAATATGCTTAAAACTGCAGGAATGACAATTGATGGCGTTGCCACAGCAAAGATGATTCATCCCGATCATTCAGAAATCTGGAGTATCAAAGCCTATGTCAAAGGAATTTCGGAAAGCAACACTATTTCGCTCAGCTATACACAAGTTATAGAAGATTTTACAGTGGAATTCTCAGAGAACAATCGAAATATTACAGTCGGTCCGTTGCGAAGCTTTATGAAGCAACTCATTCCTGATGGATTGCAAGTGACGCTGACCATTTCAGAAAGTGGAAAAGTATTGGAAACCTACATAAAAGAATCGCGTGATGGCTTTGTAAATTTTGAACTCAACCCGAATATTTTCAGCAATGGAAACTACGATCTCGAAATCACAACCGCAGGCATTACAAAACCCTTTAAAACCAAAAAACTATGGTAAAAGCAGACAAAAATATCGTGCGTAGCTTTTTGGTATTGACGTATATTTTTGTCATTTCCATGCTCATTTTCTTGATTAGTAGCGCGTTTACCTATCTCAATACGGGCGCGGACCGAAGCAAAATGTTGCATACAGAAGTTCAGAAAATAGACCAGTATTTGCCTAAAATGAACTGGATTGAGAATGGAAACGAAGGTAGACCGCTCGACGAACAAACCTTGGCAAAAATTGAAAACGATTATTTGGACGCTTGGTATGTGCGACATGTGGCGTATCAATCCAATAAAACTTCTGGAATTGACGATTATTACACGGAAAGTGCACGCAAAAATATCATAGATTTTGTCACTCGAAATCAGCAGGAAAATATATTTATAGATGCCACAACATTGTCGCATCAACCGAATATTGAATTCTTTAGTGAAGATGGACAACTCATCATGTTAAAGGATGAAAATGTGGTGGAATATAAGCAAGTTTATCAAGACGGCGAATTGGTGTTGGAAACTACGGAAAAGGCAAGTTACAAAGCTATTTTACTATTGGAAGATGGCTTTTGGCGCATTCGTCATTTGGTGAAAGAAAAAGTAGAAATTGTTGAAGAAACTCCGAAAACTAACGTTGTTGAAAACTTGAATTTAAAAGGTATCAATTACTATCCACAAGCAACACCTTGGGATATGTTTGGCGATAAATTTGATCTCGAAATCATCAAAAATGACTTTGACATTATCAAAAATGCAGGTTTAAATTCCATTCGAATTTTTGTGCCATACGAAGACTTTGGAAAAGCCAATGTACAAGTGGATAAGCTTGATAAATTACAGCAAGTTTTGGATGCTGCGGAAACTAAAAACCTTAAAGTTGTTGTCACCTTATTTGACTTTTATGGCGATTACAAAATCTTGGATTGGACACTTACGCAGCGACATGCAGAAACGGTTGTGACTCGATTTAAAGATCACAATGCCATCTTAGCATGGGACATCAAAAACGAACCAAATTTGGATTTTGAATCGCGCGGAAAACAAAATGTACTCGCATGGTTGGACAAGATGATTTTCTTGGTAAAATCCATTGACGAAACACATTTAGTCACCATTGGTTGGTCAAATACGGAAAGTGCACATCTATTGCAAGACAAGCTTGATTTTGTCTCGTTCCATTATTATGACGCTGCCGCAGATTTTACGCAGAGTTACGCAGATTTGAAATCAAAAATCACAGACAAACCCATTGTTCTCGAGGAATTTGGACAATCTTCCTACGGTGGATTTTGGAAACCATTTGCAGGATCTGAAAAGAAACAAGCCACCTATTTCAAGGAAATGCAAGCAGTACTTTCTTCTGAAAACATCTCCTATTTAGCGTGGACACTCTATGATTTTGAAGATATTCCAAGCAAAGTTGTGGGAAGTCGTCCGTGGAATACAAATCCTCAGAAAAGGTTTGGGATTATTGACACAGATGGGAATCAGAAGATGGCGTTTAAAGTTTTTGTGAAGCTTGAGGATTTTAATTAAGAAATTATTTCCTACATTTAGATAAATAATAGAGGCATGATAAAACAGGTCAAGGTAAAAAATTTAAATAGTAAAATTTCAGGTACTTATAATTTTAATGAAGATTTAAATATATTAACAGGTAAAAATGGCTGTGGTAAAACTACTTTATTAAAATTAATATGGTATGTAGCAAGTGGAAATTTTGATAGGATTTTTGAGGAAATGTA
>JBCCLS010000211.1:0-6252 GCA_039026835.1 Bacteroidota bacterium
CAATCCGCCATTGCTAGGTTTTATAACGCGACCTGCTTTTGTACCGAGAAACACGTACCAAAACATAAAAGAAACTGGAATATATACTATCAATCATATTCACCATACCATTACAGAAGACGCGCATCACACCTCTGCAAAGTATCCAAAAGAAGTTTCTGAATTTGATCAAACAGATTTAGAAACTGAATACAAAGGTGAGTTTGCCGCTCCGTATGTAAAAGGTTGCCATGTGCAAATTGGCATGCGGTATTTGAATGAATATTTGATTGAAGAAAACGATACCATGTTAATTGTTGGTAAAATTGAACACTTACACATTACAGATGAAATATTAGAAACGGACGGTTTCATAAATCTTGCAAAAGCAGAAACCGCCACCATCAATGGACTCGATGGATACGCGATACCGCAGCATCAAACGCGCTATCCGTATCAGCGACCGAAATAAAACAAACTATGCGAATTCTACTTACAGGCGCAACAGGATATATCGGGAAACGACTCATTCCAATCTTATTGGAAAAAGGATATTCCATCGTTTGTTGCGTAAGAGATCAGCAACGTGTCTCAGAAGAAGTAGCCTCGCATGAACGTATTGATATTATTGAAGTAGATTTTTTAAAACCTGAAAGTCTGTCCATTATTCCCCGTGATATTGATGTTGCATACTATCTCATTCATTCCATGTCCTCTTCCATGAAGTTTGAACAATTGGAATATGAGTGTGCTGTAAATTTCAAAACCTACATAGAAAATACCCAGGCAAAGCAAGTCATCTATTTAAGTGGTATTGTAAACGATCAGCAATTGTCGAAACATTTGCAATCACGAAAAAATGTTGAAAATACCTTACAATCCAACGTATATGACTTGATAACCTTTCGTGCTGGAATTATTGTAGGAAGTGGAAGTGCCTCGTTTGAAATCATACGTGATCTCACAGAAAAATTACCCATCATGGTAGCGCCAAAGTGGATCAACACAAAATCGCAACCTATTGGGATTCGCAATGTATTGGAATATTTGACAAAAGCTATCAACAATGAACATGTGTACCAGCAATCGTATGATATATTTGGTCCTGATACATTGACATACAAAGACATGATGTTGCAATTTGCGGAAGTGCGAAAATTAAAACGAACCATTTTGTCGGTTCCCGTAATGACGCCAAAACTTTCGTCATACTGGTTGTATTTTATTACGACTACTTCGTACAAACTTGCCAAAAATTTGGTAGACAGTATGAAAGTGGAAGTAGTAGGAAAACCAAGCAACATCAATGAAATTTTAGACATTCAACCAATGTCTTACAAAGAAGCAGTGCAAAAAGCATTCATCAGAATTGAACAAAACAGTGTAATTTCTAGCTGGAAAGATTCGCTCATCAGTGGCATCTTTCGCGAAAAAATTTCACGATATATAAAAGTCCCAGAATATGGATGCTTTAAAGATATTAGAAAACGTAAAGTAGAAGATGAAGAACAAACCATCAATAAAATTTGGGCTATTGGTGGGACAAATGGTTGGTATTATGCCACCTATTTATGGCAAATTCGTGGGTATTTGGACAAAATGTTTGGTGGCATTGGTTTGCGTCGTGGACGTAGAGATCAAGCTACTTTAAATGCTGGTGACCCATTGGATTTTTGGAGAGTATTATACGCTAATAAAGAAGAAAAACGATTGCTATTGTTTGCAGAAATGCGCTTACCAGGTGAAGCGTGGCTAGAATTCAAAATTGAAAAAGAATACTTGCTACAGCGCGCCATTTTTAGACCGAAAGGAATTTGGGGACGATTGTATTGGTATGCCGTATTGCCGTTTCACGGTTTTATATTCAATGGAATGATCAGCAAGCTCGTTAAAAAAGAGGAAAAACATACATGAACAATCAAAATAAAACAGCCATCAACGTCGTCCTATTCAAGCGCGATTTACGACTTCAAGACAATGAAGCCATTTACAACGCACTTTCTTCGGGACGTAAAACGTTGTTAGTATTTGTTTTTGAAGATATATTATTGGAAGATCCACACTACAGCGATCGCCATTGGAATTTTATTAAAGAATCATTGAGAGATTTAAATTCTTCCTTGGCAGCCTATGATAGTGAAGTGCTTATTGTACATTCAAATATCAATAGAACACTACAAATCATACAAGAAACCTATAAAATTTCACATATCTATTCGCATCAGGAAACAGGTATTAAAGTTACGTATGATCGCGACAAAATTTTGAAGCGTTTCTTACTGAACAATATGATTACTTGGGAAGAAAATGTGAACAATGGTGTGTTTAGAGGATTAAAAGATCGTAACAATTGGGTAGAAATGTGGGAAGATTTTATGGAACAACCTTTGCTCCCATTCCGACCAAAATCTGAACAATTATGTACACGTGCAGAAATTGCACATTTGGCATCTTTCTTTCAATCATACGATTTGACGACCGATCCAGATGCTCCTTTTCAAAAAGGTGGCACTTCGATTGCGCTCAAATATATGAATACATTTTTTCAGGAACGCGGGCAAAACTATACCGCACACATTTCCAAACCTTTATTATCACGTAGAAGCTGTAGTAGATTGTCTCCGTATTTATCGTGGGGAAATTTATCAGTGCGCCAAGTTTGGAAAGAAGCTACACGTTGTATTGAGCAGCAAATTCACAAAAAACAGATGGATGCTTTCCGTTCACGTTTGCGTTGGCAAGCACATTTCATCCAAAAATTTGAAATGGAAGACGAAATGGAATTTGTGAGTCTTAACAAAGGATACCGCAAACTGAAAAAGCAAGTATCAGAACGTTACATTGAAGCGTGGAAAAATGGTATGACTGGGTATCCGTTAGTAGATGCGTCCATGCGTTGTTTAAAAGAAACAGGGTATTTAAACTTTAGAATGCGCGCCATGGTAGTATCGTTTTTTACACATAACTTATGGCAACCATGGCAAAAAGCAACCGTAATTTTATCACAGTATTTCTTAGATTTTGAACCTGGAATTCACTTCCCGCAAATACAAATGCAAGCGGGTGAAACTGGTATTAATATGTTGCGCATGTACAATCCGACCAAAAACGGAATTACACATGATCCAGAAGGTATTTTTATCAAACAGTGGGTTCCTGAATTGGCAGAACTTGATACGGCCTTTGTGCACGAACCTTCGCGCATGACACCTATGGAGCAACAGATGGCTAACTTTTTTGTGGGTAAAAATTATCCAAAACCTATTGTCAACCTTCAAGAAACACGCAAACATGCTAGTGATATTTTGTGGAATATGAAAGATGAAAACACAGTGATTGAAGAAAACTTTAGAATCTTAAAAAAGCACACACTGACTAATCGCAAAAAAAGTTCGTAATGATACTCAATACAACCTACACAGATAAAGAAGCAAAAAAACTCATCGACTCGCATTTGGGTGAAAGTTTTCCGCTCATGCAACGTATTAAAATGAAAGGTATTGGTTCCAAACGTATGATTATTCATGACGTAAGTCCCAACTTAAAACAATATCTCAATACGGTGGATGATATCAATTACGGAAGTATCGAATTGCGCCCGAAAGGAATTTTAGTACACATTCACAAAAAGCTCAACAGTTTTTCGTGGATCATTCCCTATTTTAAATTACACCTATATACATCTTCTTATTTTAGCATTCATGCAGAAGGAAAATTTATCCAATTCCAAAAAAATAAGCTCTACAAAGAAAACAAAGCATTCATAGAGAAGATGCAAACGCAAAAAAACACAGTACTAAATACGACAGATTACTACGACGGATGAAACACGATTTAGACCCAATACAGATAGACAGAATTATAGAAATGGCCTGGGAAGATCGCACTACCTTCGATGCGATACAGTTTCAATTTGGACTCAAAGAACAAGAAGTCATTGAGTTAATGCGTACACACATGAAACGATCTAGTTTTAAAATGTGGCGCGCGCGCGTGCAAGGCAGAAAAACCAAACACGAGAAGAAACGAGAATTCACAGAAGGGCGATTTAAGTGCACTCGCCAGCGTTCTATCAGCAATAATAAAATCTCCAAAAGATAGCCAAATTCATTTTTGTTTAAGTTTTTTAAAAAAATAGTGAACAAAACTTTTTTCCTATTCTTTTTTTGTTTAATTTTATTCAAAATAAATTAAACATTTCAACAAATATGAAAACTGCTGACGTTTTAAACCAATTGAATGACACTTCCATTTCTTTGAATGGATTTGATCATGATGAGATTGGGGACGAACACCTTCTTACAGGAATGGAAACTCCTATGCGTTCAGATGCTTTCGAAATGGCTGATGAAGAGAAAAAAGAAAAAATCGCCTATCACTTCACAGAAATTATGGAAACGTTAGGACTTGATTTGACTGATGACTCATTAAAAGGAACTCCAAAAAGAGTTGCCAAAATGTACATAGAGGAAATTTTCTCAGGGTTAAATCCAAAGAACAAACCCAAAGTAGCATTGTTTGATAATAAGTATCAATACAATCAAATGCTTATTGAGAAAAACATTCAATTTTATTCCAATTGCGAACATCATTTCGTTCCTATTATGGGGAAAGCGCATGTTGCGTATATTTCTTCAGGGAAAGTAATTGGATTATCGAAACTTAACAGAATTGTTCAATATTATGCAAAAAGACCACAGGTACAAGAGCGTCTTACCAATCAGATTGCTACCGAGTTGCGTGATATTCTACAGACTGAGGACGTGGCTGTAATTATTGACGCGAAACATTTATGCGTTTCGTCTAGAGGTGTAAAAGACGACACTTCTACAACAATTACATCTTATTATGGTGGCGCTTTCAACACACCAGAGAAAATTCTAGAATTACAAAACTTTTTAAACAATTAAATTATGGCACCTATTTTTACAGAAGTAGTAGAGTTTGAAAAAACGAAGTTCATATCCAGAAGTGATAAGATTACTGCTAGCCGTGAAGCAAAACGTTTAATTTTAGGACTCAACGAAATCTATAAGCAGAAAAAAGATCCTGCTATTATGGAAATTATGAAGCGTTTGACTGTCCTAAAAAGAAAATACGAAAAACGCTTAAGATAAATCACACTCTCACCCAAAAATGTTGCGCAATGCTAACTGCATCTTAGCATTAGCATTGCAAGGCATTGAGTGCAGATTCATAACTTATCAATCTATTTTTAAATGAAAAACATTGTAGTAATTGGAGGAAGCCGAGGTATCGGAGCGGCTATTGTTGCGCAACAATTAGCAACAAACACTGTAATCAATATCAGTAGAAACGCTCCTGAAGTAACTTCCAATAACTTAACGCACTATAGTTGTAATATCCTTGAAGATGAACTTCCCGACATTGAGACAATAGATACACTTATCTATTGTCCGGGAAGTATCAATCTGAAACCAATATCGCGACTAAAAATTGACGATTTCAAACACGATTATGATATTAATGTGATTGGAGCCGTAAAAGCAATACAAAAATACTTGCCTGCGCTGAAAAAAGGAACACATCCTAATATATTATTGTTTAGCACTGTAGCTACACACTTAGGAATGCCTTTTCATGCTAGCATTGCTGCTGCAAAATCTGCTGTGGAAGGTCTGGTAAAGACATTAGCCGCTGAGTTTGCCCCAACGATTCGAGTTAATGCAATTGCCCCAACGATTACCAATACCGATCTGGCTAGCAAATTATTGCGCAACGATAAAATGATTGAAAACATTACTGAACGTCATCCATTGAAAAAATTCTTGCAACCAAAAGAAGTTGCAGATATGGCTGACTTTTTAATCTCTGACAAAGCTCGTTCTACGTCAGGACAAATTTTTACAATTGATTGTGGCATTGTGAGCGTAAAATTATAGCCTATGAAATTTTACGCGCGACTGTTGATATTCTTACTCATTAATTTTGGCGCACTAGGATTAGGAGCTTACTTAATGAACAACGGTCCAAGAACCGAATGGTATGCCGATTTGCAAAAGGCGCCATGGACTCCACCAGGTTGGGTTTTTGGTTTTGCATGGACTACAGTCATGTTGTGTTTTTCCATATTTATGGCAAAACTCACCGAAGGTAAAAATAACAAAACAATCATTGCGTTATTTGCAGTTCAATTTGTGTTGAATGTCAGTTGGAATTTTGTGTTTTTCAACCAGCACAACATTGTATTAGGCATGATCAATTTAATTTTATTATTAGGTTTGATCTCACTTATGACATTCAAATTTAAAC
>JBCCLS010000212.1:0-6248 GCA_039026835.1 Bacteroidota bacterium
ATCAGCTTTCCAAGGTGTGTCAATATAAGTTAAAAAATAGAAAGTAGCGTTACTTTTTGCCGCATATTTTTCTAAGGTTTCGCTTTTAAAGGTCGGATAGTAAATTCGCGCATACGTAAAGGTTTGTAAAATATCTGTATCACAAATAAGTACCGAACTTTTGGCTGCCTTGCATTCCAATCGCAATTGTCCTTTGGCTATAGGAATCACATCATTTTCAGTAAGTGTTTCACCGTTTCGTTGTTTTTCTTCCGCATAGATGCGTGCGTATTCAGGAATGTAGGTTGCTTCGTAATGTGATGCTAATTGTTGCGCAAGCGTTGTTTTTCCTGTAGATTCAGGACCAAAAACTACGATTTTGACGCGACTTTCTTGCGACTGTTCAGTACATTTCTCCATTCGATGTATCCAAAGATGGCCAAAATTAAGAAAATTGTGAATTGAATCGCCGTAAAACCAAGTCCTTTTACAAAATATAAGGGCACAGATACTAAGTTTCCAAAAACCCAAAATGTCCAATTCTCTATCTTTTTATTCGCCATGAGCCACATTCCTGAGAAAAAGATTCCTGTAGTAAATATGTCTAAATAGAATCTAATGTCATAGATGCCCTTGATAGAGTTAAGACTTGAAAATATTAAATCGATCGTTTCAGACACATGTAAGTGCACATCAATTTTCCCTACTTGAATGTAAACGACATAGGTAAATGCTGCGGTAAATAGAAAAATTCCTAACGTGATGAGTTTCTGCATGAAATTGGTTCGCGATATTTCAAGCTTGACTTCATCTTTGATGCGCGTCCACATGTACCAACCGTACACACTCATAATGGAATAGTATATATTGATAATCATATCGCCGTACAAAATGAACTTGTAGCAGATGTAGATATAAATGATTGTGCTGATGATTCCCGTAGGATATACCCAAATTTTCTCTTGCCTGGCAAACCATACACTGGCAATTCCGAAACCTGCAGCTAAAATTTCCAAAACGACATCAAACCAATATGCGCCTTGGTAGGGTTCTAATAAAAAATCAAAAAACTGGTTCATAATCGCTGCGATCAGATTTTACAATTTTCATAGTGAGTAAAATGTGTTCCTCTTTTTCAAATGCTGTTTTTATTTCGGAAGTCAGCAACTTCATAATGCCATCGTACTCGCCATAAATTTGTGTGCTTAGCGGATTTTCCAAAACGGTATAGTCAGAAGCGCGTAATTTTTTGATAAAGTTGATGATCGGTGTTTCAAAATCATCTTGTAAAGGTGTCAGCGTGAGTTCTACTGAGATATTCATTTTTCTGGGTGTTAGGTGTTGGGTTTTAGGTCTTAGGTTTTGTGCTCTTGGTTGTTGGTAAAAAAACTACTTTTTCATTTTACATTTTGCGGTTTTACATTTTATATTTTTTTCGTTTGATGTTAAATGTTGAATTTTAAATTGTGAATTGTTCTTTGAAACGTAAACTCCTAAACTTATACACTTTTCAACTTCTTATTCGTTAATTCATTTGTTTGTTGATTTGTTCTTTGAAACTTATCTACACTAATGTATAGCCTAATAAAACTTCTCACTACTCAATACTAATATCTCAATACTCTTCAAAACTACTTTTTCATTTTACATTTTACATTTTTTTGTTTGTCTTTTATCTTCAATATCATAAAACGTTAGTTTGAGTGTCCTGAACTTGATTCAGTATCTATCAAGAACAACGTGTATATGATACATACTCATGATTCATTGATGCGTTCTTCAACAATTTCTTTTCTTAATTCTAACAAAAACGCCTCGTTTTGCTCAAAAGCAGTTCCGATGACAACGATATCTGCACCTGCATCAAAAGCAGTATTAAGTTGATTTTTGGAACGAATGCCACCACCTACGATCAATGGAATTTGCAATTTGCTTGAAACTTTTTGTATGATTTCTGAATTGATCGCTTTTTGTGCGCCACTTCCCGCTTCTAAATAGACGAGTTGTTTTCCAGAAAATTGTCCCGCTAACGCTGTATGCAAAATTTCAGTATGATTTTCTTGTGAAATTGGTTCTGTTTCGCTCACACGTTGCACAGCAGTTTCGACGCCTCCATCTATTAAAATGTATCCAGTTGGGATGATTTCTAAATTAGTGTCAATTAATTTTTCAACTGATTGTACTTGCTGCTCAATTAAATACTTCGGATTTCGTCCAGAAAGCAAGGATAAAAACAAAATTCCGTCCGCAGCTTCTGTGATTTGCTCGTGACTTCCTGGAAAAATCAATACTGGCAAATAGGTAACTTGTTTGATGGCTTGTACAATGGATTCCATGTTGTTTTCGGCATCTGTACTGCCGCCCACAAACACATGCGTGATGATAGATTGGTGTACTTTTTTAAAAAATGCTGGAATTTGACTGACTGCTATTTTTTCAGGATCAATCAAGACTGCCAACAGTTTTTGATTGTTTTCTTTTGCTTGAATGATATGTTCGTAGATCGTCTGCATGTTCTTTTTAACGATTTTCTTCTAGCGCATATACACAAGTAAAACCTTCAAATTCTAAAAAATCCAATGTGTATTTTGCCGTATTAGTTCCGTAATATACCGTTCCTTTGGTCTGTGAAGCTTCCATAGAAAAATCGTCAATATCAATGTGTTTTAAAAAACTTAATCCTTTTTGGGCATATACTTTATAGATAGATTCTTTGCCGCCCCAAACAATAGTTAATTTGCGGACTAATGCTTCATGATTGGCAATGGTTCGGTATTCGCGCAAGGGCGTAAATTTATGAGCAATGCGTAAAATTTTATCGCGCTGCATTTCAATATCAATTCCCACAGGAGTGGTATCACTGACAATAATGGCAGAAAATTGAAACGAATGTGTAATGGAGATATGTTTTCCGTCTTTTAAATGCGGCTTGCCGATTTCATCATACAAAGGATCAAAATCCGTATAGCCAAGTTCCGCTAACAGATGGCGTACACTTAAAAACCCGCGCTGATGAATCTCTGAGCGCATATTGTCAAGTCGCTGCTGACACGTCTTTGTAAGTTGTATATCTTGGTTTAAGGCTTCAAAAGACTCTTCTATCTTCCAAATCAGCACTTTAGTATGCGCATTTACCGTTATAGTTTTATAAAGAGCCATTATATTAAAAAGTTATTTAGTACCTTTGCACTCGCAAACTTTTGACCAAGTAAAAATTAGTGTCAATTAGTGCAGCGAATTTAAACATATTTTAGATCACAAACCATAATTATTCAAACTATAAAAAAAGAAAAAGTATGAGTACAAAATCAGTTCCTTACGTAGCTTATAAAGTTAAAGATATTTCTTTAGCAGCATGGGGAAGAAAAGAGATTGAGCTAGCTGAAGCTGAAATGCCAGGACTTATGAGCCTTCGTGAAGAATATAAGGATGAGCAACCATTGAAAGGTGCACGTATTGCAGGTTGTTTGCACATGACAATCCAAACTGCTGTGTTAATCGAAACTTTAATTGCTTTAGGAGCAGAAGTTACGTGGAGTTCTTGTAACATCTTTTCTACGCAAGATCAGGCTGCAGCTGCAATTGCTGACGCTGGAATTCCAGTGTATGCTTGGAAAGGAATGAACGAAGAAGAGTTTGACTGGTGTATTGAACAAACCTTATTCTTTGGAGAAGATCGCAAGCCATTGAACATGATTTTAGATGATGGTGGTGATTTGACAAATATGGTATTGGATCGTTACCCAGAATTGGTTGAAGGTATTAACGGACTTTCTGAAGAAACAACAACAGGTGTTCACAGATTGTACGAGCGTATGAAGAATGGTACATTGCCAATGCCAGCCATTAACATTAACGATTCTGTTACTAAATCTAAATTTGATAACAAGTACGGATGTAGAGAAAGTGCTGTAGATGCTATTCGCCGTGCAACAGATGTAATGTTAGCAGGAAAAAGAGTAGTCGTTTGTGGATATGGAGATGTTGGAAAAGGGACGGCAGCTTCTTTCCGTGGTGCAGGTTCTATTGTAACAGTTACTGAAATTGACCCAATTTGTGCATTACAAGCAGCCATGGACGGTTTTGAAGTAAAAAGATTAGAAAGCGTTGTTGGAAAAGCTGATGTAGTTATTACAACTACTGGAAATAAAGATATCGTTGTTGGAAAGCATTTTGAAGCAATGAAAGACAAAACGATTGTATGTAATATTGGACACTTTGACAACGAAATTGATGTAGCTTGGTTGAACAACAATCACGGAAACACAAAAGTAGAAATCAAGCCACAGGTTGATAAATACACGGTAAACGGAAAAGACATCATCTTATTGGCAGAAGGTCGTTTGGTAAACTTAGGATGTGCAACAGGTCACCCAAGTTTTGTAATGAGTAACTCATTCACAAACCAAACTTTAGCGCAAATCGAGCTTTGGAACAACATTGACAAATACGAGAACAAAGTATACATGTTGCCAAAACACTTAGATGAAAAAGTAGCGCGTTTGCACTTATCAAAAATCGGAGTTGAATTAGAAGAACTTTCTAAAGATCAGGCTGATTATATTGGTGTAACCGTTGAAGGACCATTCAAGCCAGAATACTACAGATACTAAGATACACTCTTTTACACATACAAAAGCCTTTTGTCATACGATGAAAGGCTTTTCTTTTTTGCCTATCTTAGGTTACAGAAATAAGCACACATTACTACTTTTTAACTTGTGTGTGTTTTAAACTGTTACTCATGAACTTTCACTATTATTTGATATTTCTTTGTTTGTTTTTTGTGGGAACAATCTTTTCACAGGAAATAGATTCACTTACACCATTGGATTATCAAACCTTGAAAAGTAAATATCGAGAAGTTGCGTATGCCAATCCTCAAAAAGCAAAAAACTACTTAGATGCCTTGATACAGAAAGCTTCTAATGAAAAAAATCCGATTGAGAAATACAATGCTTTTCTATTAAAATCTTCATCCGAAAGTGATTTTGGAAACATGCAAACTTCCTTACAATTTATAGATTCCACTATTGCATATGCGAATGCTTCCAAAAATAATAGACTCTACATCAATGCGTTGAGTCAAAAAGGAAGAACTTACTATGCATTTGGAAAATACGATGAAGCCATTCAGTATTATTTGCAGATAGATTCTGTGGGAAGAAAAACCAATAATATCCGCTATCAAATTTACTCCAATCACAATATCGGTATTACTAAAAATGTCTTAGGCGATCACCAAGGTGCCGTTGAATTGCATCTAAAAAATAAAGAACTTTTGACGCCGATTGTGGAAAGAGAAAACTATCAAACACCTTATCTGAATATGCTCATCGGATTGATATCTGCATATACAAATTTTGATATTGACAAAGCTGCAAACTACTTACCAGAATTAAAATCTTGGAGTCTTAAAAATAATGATACCAGCGCGCTTACGTATTATTATACATTTCAAGGCATTGTCGCGTTTATGCATGAAAATTATGACACAGCACTCAACGAATTACATATTGCAGACAGTTTAGCAACTTCTTTAGGAGCCAAAAGAAATTTTTATGATATCTATCGCTTTCGCGGGAAAAGTTATTACAAGAAACAAAAGTTTTCAAAAGCTATTGACGAGTTTGAATCCATTAAAAAATTACAAAAGGAAATTGAGTTTGATGATTTTGATCTTAAAGAAGCATTCTCTTTATTAGCAAGCAGTTATGAGCAATTGGAGCGCCCCAAAAAAGCACTAGAAAACTATCGCTTGGCGCACAAACTTTCGTACACAGACACTATTAAAAAAAATATTCGGAATACCATTTCTAATGAATATGATAAAAAAACACTAGAAGACAAGATTAAAACCTTAGAAAACAACTCTACCCAAAAAGCAATACAAAACACGTCGTTATGGCTTATTTCTGGAGGATTATTGATTGCCTTTCTAATTTTATTGTGGATTTATAAAAAGCAACAACGCGACAATCAGCAAAAGTTTGATGCGTTGGTTCAAAAGCTAGCTGCCGATACTTCCAAAAAAGAAATAGCAGAAACCAATGCCAAATATCAAATATCTGATGAAAAAATCACGAAAATCTTGGATGGACTTGCCAAGTTTGAACAATCAAAAGCATTTTTAAAACAGAATACAAGTTTGGTCACGGTTGCCAAAAAATTGAATACCAACACAACCTATCTTTCTCAAATTATCAATGAACAAAAAGGCGTGACTTTTAAAAATTACATTACTGAACTTCGAATTACGTATGTGTTGC
>JBCCLS010000213.1:0-6206 GCA_039026835.1 Bacteroidota bacterium
CTTTTATGCTGCTCTTTTTCGTTTTAATCGTATTGCAATTGCTTTTGCTTTGGCAATTTTTATTCGTTTTACTTTACTCACTAATTTTGGATTCTCTTCTGTAGGGATTGTACAAGTATTTTGTTCCACCTCATTGAACTTGTAACTCAGTAAATGATTGAGTTTTTCGAACTCTTTTACTCTAGTTTCAAAATCTGCTCCTGTAACTGATAGCTTTTCTTTTTCAGCTACTATCTTTGCCTCCAATGTATCTTGAAATTTGGCAGTGGAAAGCTCATCGTATTCTTTTTCAGTTGCCTCTAGTTCATCTTGAAACTTCTCGAGTATTTCGTTTGTGTTACTATTTTTATCCAGTCCTCTTGACAAAAGTGTTTTTTCTATTTTTTTCAACTTTGAAACCGTTTTTTTAAAAGCTTCAAAATAGCTAGGAAATCCATAATATCTTACGAGTCTGTAGTACTTTGCTAGTACCTGAATTAATAGCACATCCTCAAAACCATTATTTATAAGTTGTATCAACCCATCTTGTAGTGCTTGCAATCGCTTTACTTTGTCTTGTGCTGCTTTTGGTAAATCGGTTAAGTCGATATCTACTATTTGATAGAAATAGATAGTTCGCATAGTTGTAGAATGTACTTGTATGTCTTGTATATTAGTAAGTGCTGTTTCTACATCTTTTTTTAGTCGCTCTTTACCTGAATTATAAGTAGCTTTTAAAGCATCATACTGCTGAATATCTGAAATTCGTTTGCTTAAAAAACTCATCTTGGATTTAAGATCAAAAGCCAGTTCCTTGATTTCAAAACGGAGTAGTACTTTAATATCGGTGATGAGCGCATATTTTATTTCATTGGGGTTTAAGCTTTCTTCATCCAATACATTCCCACGATCTGACTTGCTCCAAATATCATTGATTCGTGCCGTTTTCTCCTCCAACTTTTGAAATACAAAAATGTCCATGCTATTTTCCATCAGTGGCATGGTAACCCTAACAAAAGCATTTTCGTTTTTTTGTCTCCAGATACGTCCCTCCACTTGTCGTAAATCAGTAGGATTCCAATCAGGATATAAGTTGTACAATTCTGTAGATTTTTTTTGCAGATTGATTCCCTCTTTGATAGTACTCGTCCCAATGATGACTTTACAAACACCCTCATTAAAGGCTTGTTTTATCTTTTCTTTTTTAGCTAGTGAAATACTGCCCGTGATAAATTCTACTTCGTCAACTTTTTTTCTTGGATTGCTCTTTAGTGAACGCTCTTTTTTAAATCCAACCACTACTTCCAAATATTCTTTGATGTACTTAAAATAGTCCTTACCACGATTCATATAGATCACCTGTCCAGTCATAGGAAGGTTTCGTTTGTCATGCCACTTTTTGACACTTGCTATGCATTCTACCGTGTATTTGATCTTTGGTGCACTATCTATAAAGTCTATGAAATCCTTTGGTGTTCCGCTAATTAGATATGGACTTAATGCATTATTCAAACTAGCATTCAATAAGCGTAAGAGTCTGCTTGGGTCACTTCTTGAAGCACCCATAGCGGCACTTTGATTAAATGCTTTTTGATTTTTAGCTTGCTGCGGTGTGAGCTTTAAATAGGTGAGTATTTGTTTATCCTTTGGGAGTGGTTGTAGCCCCTTATCAGTTTTTTGGGATGTTTTGGGTAAATTTATTTTACAAGGACGTGGAATGTTCGCCTCTTCGCCTGTTTTATAATTGATATGTGAATTGATTAGCTTTTGAAGCGAAACACGGTTATTAAAACTCTTGACGATATTTTTAGACTTAATTTCTCCATCAATGGTAATTACGTTATCGGTTGTTTCCTGAATATACTGTTCAAAAAAGGAACGAATGTTGAATATGCCCCAACTACGCATATATGTATATGCAACTAATGATAGCATGGAATAGATTTCCATTGGGCTATTGGTAAATGGTGTGGCTGTTAATAGCATCACATTTCTGCCATATTTTCGTTGAATGTAGTTGCATAAAAAGAAGGCTTTTATACCTCGATTTGACGGCAAACCGCCTTTGATATGAAATTGTTTACCATTCTGCTCATCACCTTTGACTTCTGAGAAAATGTTTTTAAAATTGTGCGCCTCATCAATAACGATATAATCGAATCCTAAATCTTCAATATCTGCTATGGTACTCATAAGTCCAACACCAATAATAGAACGTATTCGCTCATAATCTCTTTCTATAGAGCGTGCAGATTGCTCCGTGTTTTGTTGCAAAATATCGGCAAGCTGCATAAAATGTTCTTCTTGGGTACGCTGATTAAACCCAATCTTTTCGAGTCCTTTATAGGTGACTAATGTGATGGATTTTTCAGGTACTTTTTTGGTAAGATCAAGATGTTTATAGTCTACTCCTAAATTGTACCACTGATTTATGGTAATCCCTGTTCCTGTTAAGATACCTTGCATAGTATCGCTTTTTCCTAGCATTTCTTTGAGCCAATTGGCATAAGTAGGGTTGGGTACGGCAACAAGTGGACGTTTGCATTTACCGTTTAATATGGCGGACGCTGTCTCGATAATAGCAGTGATGGTTTTTCCAACACCCACATCGTAGGCTATAATTCCTGAGCCTACAAGCTCCATAAAAGCAATGCCCTCTCGTTGGGCTGCTCTTATATCTAAATCAAGTCCCATGAATTTTTTAGATACCTCAATTCCTATGGGAATTTTGTGGTGTTGTAGCGGCGCAATCGCATTGTAATTGCTATTGTAATGCGCATCAAGTCGTAGTTGATCTGTGATGGTGAGTGCCGAGTGCAAAAACTCTTTGAATAATCGTTCGCCTTCGTTACGGGTTATTTTTTTTAGTTCACGCCATGCAATCTTTTCAATATCCATGGGTTTGCGTGCGTTATTCAGATAATAACTGATGATCTCACGCGCATTAGTATGTTGAATAAGCTCATCATCTAAAGAAGCCAACCATAGTTTATAAGCTTCTCTTAGCGAAAGGGTACTAGATAGCACCACACCTGTTTCTATTTGTAAAGCATCAATTGTAAATTCTCGAGTAAAGTTTGCAATAGCTAAAATTACTGGACGTTCGCTCTCAATTGGATTTTGAATAGATAAGGCTTTGGGTTTATTCATCTCTAATACTTCCAAATGATTGATGTAAACTGATTCGCTGTGATTTGTTATGATTTGTTCTCGAATCTGTTCGAGTTTGTTGATTTTAGTGTAGATATTTCCAAAAACAAATACAGGATAAGGCACATATGTTTCTGTCTGAGGCTCAATATATAAAAAGCTTTTTGAGACAAAATACATCAAACGCTCCTCGGTCATATCAACATGATAGGCTTTCCAATTTTCCATAGGAATTCCATTTTGTCTTCGATACCAAACCCATGCCTGTATTTCCTGTTTTGATATACCAACATTATGCTTGGCAATACTCTCGGCTATGGAATAGGTCGGCTTGTTTGGTATTCCAAGTCCTACACTTATTATTCTTTTAAGTTTGTTCTTTGAAGCTTCTATAAGTTTGAGCGTCTCACTATGTATCTTACCCTTGTAAACTTTCATTTCGTTTTCGTTTTAATGCAATCGCAATGGCTTTTGCTTTGGCAATTTGTATTCTTTTCATTTTGGAATTTTCATTCATTCCTGTAACCCTGAGTACATCTTCTTTAGTTCCATTTACCATAATTGGGAAATATAGTGAAGTACTTATGTACTCAGTACCTGCAATTTTCTCAGGGTGCTTTTTAAACCAAGTATTATCGCTTGTGACACTTACAAAATCCAACATCTACAAACTATTCTCAATATGAACAATGCAGGCGCTTGCAGTCATATTTTCACGTATCATCATTCTGATAATCCGATCTTCAATGTTCCTGTACCCCTGTATTTCACTAATGGCTGAAAATACATTGGGTGCATTTTCGCCAGTAACTTCACTTAGGGCATTTTCAATATGTGTTCGTAATAGTGCAATCATTTTCTTCGAAGTATTATAATATCAGTAGGGACTTGAGTGTTTTTAAAAACTTTAGGCATGCGGTAGGCATCTACAAATTCCGCTAGTTGACCAATGCGTTGTTTCTCTTTTGTATAGGTGTCTTTATTTCTTAAAAATGATGAGGCAGTGATAAAAACTAGCAGTCCATCTTTTTTAAGGAGTTGTAAACTTTTGTACATAAAAAACTGTTCAACCTGTTTGATCTTTAAAGATTTAAAATATCGCGAATACATGCCTAAATACTTTCCATAAGGCGGATTTCCTATGACCAAATCAAATGGAGCTTCTTTTAGCCATGAAGTACTTCCTTGTAGCTTATTTGTATAGCGAGGTGGCTGTAAAAAAGCAGTTTCAAAATATTGATTATAAATGGTAGCCTTAGGAACTCTTTTTTGCGCAATTCTATAGTTTAAATTGTCCAGTTCAAAAGCGGTTGCATTTTGCGGATTGTCTAGTACAGTGAGAAAGTTTCCTGTACCACAGGCAGGTTCTAACACCTTTCCATTTACCTCAAAACCATATCTAATGGCAAGTTTATACATCACCTCACATAGCCAAATAGGAGTGAAAAATGAATACAACCGATTTTGATTGTCGTTTGGTTCAAAGTTTTCTAATAGCGATAAATCAGTATTTGAGAGAGTTTGCTTAGCCAAAACGTTTTCAATTGATTGCTTCATTTATGTCATCATCTTAAATTCCTTTCCAAAAGCCTTCATTGTCAGTTCATACTGCAAGTTATTTTGAGTTATATATGATAGTATCATATCAAGCTCATTTAGCATGGTAACTGTTGGAATTACTACTGCAATATTTTCAATTGTATACCTTCCGTATGCGGGTAATTCGATCGCTGAAATATCAGTATTTATATCAGCGAGCAATACACCATCTTGAGTAAATAGTTGTATCCTTGTGATTTCTATGACTGAACCTGTGGTAAATCCAATATCATACTGTGTGTGGTTGGTAAGCTGTAAATCAAAAGTGAAACGTATCTTATCAAAGGTTACTTTGACATCTTTGATATTTGTTGGCAATACCGTGAGCTGTTTTAAAATGACAACAGCGGCTTGGTATTTTTTTATGGAATAACAGCCCATACATAATAAACTTACAGCAGTGATTGCTACTACTTTTTTTCTCATTTTTTTTCTTTTTTAGCTTAGTTCTACATTGATCTGTTTTACCTCTTTCGATGCAATGGTAAATTCGTCTGCTACCACGACTGCTTCTTTTCTAAATTCAATGGTGTAACTCCTTGGCGCATTGATCGCATCAAAAATGAATATGCCATCATCATTTGTTCGGGTGGATACTACAAGGGTAGCTCCATCAAATATGGAAACCACGGCATCTTTTACGCCTTGGATAGAATTATCTGTTATATTTCGCCTTGTTACTTTTCCATACACGCCTCCTTGCCCGTCAAGTAGATTGAAAGTTGGCATATTGTCCACTGGCTGATTATTGTTAACCTCACTTTGTGAAGCCTTATTATTGCGCACGCCTATCATCTATGTATCATCTTAAATGTTATGTATCCGAGTAATGATATTCCAATGATCTTAGGTGTCAAGCTTTTTTTTTTGAGTCGTTTCCTCCAAAATAAAAACGCCACGACGGTGGAATTTTACCAATAATCACTTCTTTGATTTCTTTAACTTGTATCTGTCTATCGCTATTCAGGTCAAAGACAAGATTTACATCCGCAATGGCACTGGCACTAATGCCGCGGGTTTGTAAAACATAGTTGTCTGGTTTTCCGATAGCTGCAGGAAAGAAAGTGGCAAGGTATAGATCAACATAACTTTTGATACGTCCTTTATAGGGATAATAATACCTGTAGACATAATACAATTGTTCTTCGGCGCTCATTAGTGCCAATTGATCTATGGTAGTTCCCAAATCAATGGCTGTCGCTGGCATAAATTGAATCAGTCCTGTAGCATCACTGTATGGATTTCGAATGGAGGCGCTAAAAGTGCCCGCAGTTTCAAAATACATCACTGCCATCAGCCAATTCGGGTCAATCCCTAGTGATTCGCTGTAGTCAATCACTGAATCTACAAAAGTACTTCCGTAGACAGTAGGTACATTCTCTTCAAAAATCAGTCGCATATCGTTATAATTTTACATTCATAGGTTGTCCCAATGCTGGCTTTTTTGAACCTGATTTGGATGCTACCTTCAAAGCAGC
>JBCCLS010000214.1:0-6201 GCA_039026835.1 Bacteroidota bacterium
ATGGGAATTGTTTGTTTTATTTCCTTCTTTGTGGGTGGTGTAGTTGCGATCCAAACTGCCCTAAACATCAACAATCCTTTGATTCCAAAATATTTAGTTGGTTTTGCTACACGACAATCGGTAATTCTTGAATTTGCACCTACATTTATTTCCATTATTATGGCGGGAAAAGTGGGTTCGTTTATTACTTCAAGTATTGGGACCATGCGTGTTACGGAGCAAATTGACGCGTTGGAAGTTATGGGTGTAAATTCGTTAAACTACCTTGTATTTCCTAAAATTGTTGCCTTGTCTTTATATCCGTTTGTGATTACGATTTCTATGTTTTTGGGAATTGTCGGCGGTTGGTTGGCTTCTATTTACGGTGGTTTTTCTACAAGTGCAGATTTTGTGCAAGGATTGCAAATTGATTTTATACCTTTTCACGTGACCTATGCTTTTGTAAAAACCTTTGTGTTTTCGTTTGTCTTGGCAACCATTCCTTCGTTTTATGGTTATTATATGAAAGGCGGCGCATTGGAAGTTGGAAAAGCAAGTACAACGGCATTTGTTTGGACAAGTGTTGTAATTATCCTGATAAATTATATCATCACACAATTATTATTGACATAATGATCGAAGTAAAAAACATAAAAAAATCGTTTGATGGTGTTGAAATTTTGAAAGGAATTACCACCACATTTGACAAAGGAAAAACCAATTTGATTATTGGTCAAAGTGGTTCTGGAAAGACCGTTTTTTTGAAATCATTATTGGGACTTTTTACTCCGGAAGAAGGTTCTATCTTGTTTGATGGGAAAGAGTATAAAACTTTATCTACCAAACAAAAACGTGAATTGCGTACTGAAATGGGCATGGTTTTTCAGGGAAGTGCCTTGTTTGATTCTATGACGGTTTCTGAAAATGTAATGTTTCCATTGCGTATGTTTACCAATCAGTCAGTGAGTGAGATGCAAGATCGTGTGGATTTTGTTTTGAAGCGTGTAAATTTGATTGATGCGCATCATAAATTCCCTGCGGAAACTTCGGGAGGAATGCAAAAACGTGTCGCCATTGCGCGTGCTATTGTCATGAATCCAAAATATTTATTTTGTGATGAACCCAACTCTGGACTCGATCCTAAAACAGCAATTGTCATTGACAATTTGATTCAGGAAATCACGGATGAATATAATATTACAACCATTATCAACACGCACGATATGAACTCTGTGATGGAAATTGGTGAAAAGATTGTGTTCCTTAAAAACGGTCATAAAGCTTGGGAAGGCACCAACAAAGAAATCTTCAAAACTGATAATGAATCGGTTACTGATTTTGTATATTCATCAGATTTATTTAAAAAAGTTCGCGAAGTTTATTTAAAAGAGTTAAAAGAATAATTGCCACTTAAAAAAGTAGCAATTAAACATTCTCAGGTATTATTCACGTACAAATGTGAATTTTCTATTATCAAATTCAAAGCTGGATAGATTCATAGAAAGGACTAAACTATCCTGCGAAACACTCGAAATTTTGATGGCTCTTTTACTATCATTCAACACAATCGTTGCTGCATTTTTATAATATTTCCAAGGTTGCGAAGGCCTGAAAGGTGGTTGTATAATGACAATTGAATCTTTGTAAATATGCATCGTTTCCATATCATTCAAGGTAGCGGGAAGCGACACGTCTTCCATATCTGAGTCAAGCGCTTCTTTTGAAACCAATTTCCAAGTACCAAATAACGAAGAAGGTTTTGAATGTGCAATTTCTTGTTCTTCAAACACTATTGGGCGTTCTGTATATTGATAGTTTTTGGTATATACATTTTTTCCGCTTAAAGAATCTATCAACACATATTCAACTTCAAAATCAGCATACGATTTTAATACAAGTAAGGTATGATTGTTAATACGTTCTAGATTCCAGGTTTTTTCTATGAAATCTCCCATGACGTCATTAAAATAATACGCGGTAGAATCGTTGACAAAGTCATAATATCCCTGCGATTCTTTGTATGATACTTTATACTGTTTCCCTTTCGGATTCCACTGTATGGCTTTTGCAGATGCTGGTAATTTTTTACAAACTACGGTATATGTTTTATTACCAACTATGGTAAATACAATGCTGTCCTTTGTGACTGCTAACGGAGTTGAAATCTTCTCAATAGTTCCAAAATGTATGTTGCCATTTTTCAAAGTATAGGTGACCACAGTATCAGCTTCCTTAATTAATTGATTCGCAAAGAAATTTTTTATATGAACAGAATCATTTTTGAAGGTGTAGATATTTCCACCATTGGTAGCACTTAGTTGAGCAACTCCTTCATCATCAATCCATTTGGAATAACTTTCTACCCACGTACCATCTAAAGAGATGTTGGATTTGCACGACATGCACAATACAATGATTAATAGCGATACTATACGTGAAGATTTGAACATAGTGGTACTGTTTTCGGTTTCTTACAGTATCTGTGCCATCTTTTGGCAAAATGTTACAAAAAGTATGTCAGCGTTTCAAAAATAACATTTTTTCAAAAAGATAAGAAAGCATATTTAAACAGAGAACTTTGTAAAATATACTTTCTTATTCATGATTAACTAACCTAAAAACTAATTCCCCTTCCAACGCCGCCTTGGCTTGAAGAAAATGAGAATGATCCACCTGATGCGGATGTACTAATTTTTTTGTCGTCGCAACTCAGTTCAAGGGTCATAGAACTGCTTTCTCCGATGCACAACGTAAATCCCACATTGCAATCAGTATTTTCTTTGGAGTCTTTGGCTTCTTTGTACAAACATATTATATCTGCTGAATTTTCTATAACATATTCTTTCGTGGCATCTTCCATTGTGTTCAAGTCTTGCAGCAACTGTTGATAGGTTAGCACACTTTTACTTGTTGTACACTCTTGCGTAAGTGTTATTTTTTTTGTGGTTGGAAATGCAGCATCAATCATATTAAATGTTACAGATTGACTTTTGCCGTTTTGCGATGCTGACACTGTAAAATCGCCTGTTGTAGAAATTTCGAGTGACACACCTTCACATTCTACAGAAAAGGAAGCTTCGCCATAAGAGATGCATATGGTTGGATTGGCACATGCTTCTAGTTCTTGATAGACTTTGATAAAATCGTCTGTATCATCAAATATAAACTTGCCTGATCCATCAAATTTGGCTCTGTATTTAGCCTTACCGTTCAAATTTTCAACGGCTGTACTTACAGAAGAACTTAGTTTTAATATTTGAAAGACTTCACTAGGATTACTTTTTGGAAATTTCTCTTGTAGCTTTTTTAATTCAGCCATGAAAGATTGTAAGGTAGCTTCTTTACCTACCAAATTCATCTCTTTATTGACGTAAAAAATATTATATATAAACAAGGATACTGGATATGAAGGATCTTCCGCAGCAAACAAAGGATCAAGCGTTATATATGGATATTCATTTTTAAAATTTTGAGTAGCCGCTGCGATACTCACACCTTCTTTCAAATATCCCAATTCGAATAAGGCATTGGCTTCCCAATACAGCGTTTCTCGTACAGACGCTGATATATCAGCATCAAAAATCGCTGGATTCATTTTTTTGATGACTTCCAAGTTGCTTTTGTTTACACTTTCTGGATTTTCGGAAATACTTGTTAACTCTTCTACCACTACTTCCACAGAATCTTTGAACTTTAAACTAGGACTGACTTTTATATACACTTTCGTAGAATTCTCTACTATAAGTTCAATCAATCCTTCTGCAATTGCTGCTGCCAAACCACCTTCATACACAACACCATCTATTAACAATTTTATAGTATTGTTGTTCGCAATGTACGTATATGCCATGTTTTTTGGTTCATCAAGTTGGCTGTTTACACAGATCGATTCTAGCGATGCCGTAGAAGTACCTTTGGTTACTTTTGCAGTACCTTTCAGTAACGCAAGATTCTGAAATTGTGCCTGACAGATAGCTACAGTAAGCAACAGACATATTGCAAGTATTTGTTTCATGTTTTTGATATGTTTAAGATGTATACTAATGTACACTTACAATGGTATAGTTATAAAACTATAAAAATAACAAACACAAGAAACTACCTAATTATAGGTAATTTTTGGTTTTGAAGTGTAAAATATTTAATAACTATTTGGTATCTCATAAAAAAAGCGAACCGTAAAGTTCGCTTTGTATGCTAACTGAATATCAGCGTCAATTCTGTGCTAACTAACAGTAATTCAAGTTACTTTGACACGTATGTGCGACTGTCACGTACGAACCACAATTTGCTTGAAAAAGCGTATTTTCGTTTGGATATCCTCCAATTAATTCAATACTTAATTTTGATACTCGTTTTCTGTTTAACTTTAATGTGTTTAAATTTTTCTTTTTCATGATATAACAATTTATAATTTATACTCATAAAGAAAGAAAAAAATTACACAACAAACAACGGGGAAAATTCCCCTTTAACTTTTAAATTGTAGGTTATTTCTTTATTTTACTTGTTTTATGTTTTGAAGAATATTCCTTTATTACTCAATGCGTTCTACTATTAACGTATCTAATTGTAATTTTTGTTTTACCCACGCTTTGAGTTGAATTTCACGTTCTGTTTGTATGCTATCGCTTAATGTAGGATTCCATTTTACAGCCACTACAGGAATGGTATCAATGGTACTAAAGTCTTGCGAACTCAACATTTTCGCAAAACCAAATTGACGCAAATCTGTATATTGAATCTTGGCATCTTTTGCGATAGAGCTAAACGCAACATAGTTTTCGTTTTCTTGTGAAGCTTTCGATTCTAACTGTGTTTGTAAATTAGATACTTGCGACTTTAAATCTTTAATTTCTTTTTGTAAACCATCAATAACAGTTCTGCTATTGTCTAAATCTGTATAGGCGCGGTCGAGTGATTTGGAGAGTTCATCTACACTTCTTCTATTATTACCATCTACGAATAATTCATACTTACCAATATATTCAAATTCACGCAACGCATTTCGATATTCTGCAATAACATCATCTGATATTTCTCCGTTAAAATACAGCGTAATTTTTTTCGTTTCATCATCTTTAAATTCTTTCTGAAACCATAATCTCGGATTGTCTTTAACACGGTTCATAAAGGCTGTATAGTCTCGATTTATATTGCTTTCTTGAAGCGTATTCCAAAAAGTCCATACAGCAGGAATCATTACAGCTAATGCCACTACAGAAGCCAATCGTGCAATCCGTTTTCGCCGTTTGGAATTGGCATATTTTAGCATTGGAAAACGCAGTACTTTGAGCACTAAAAAGGTTGCCAACGCAATAAAAATGGTGTTAATGATGAATAAATAAATAGCTCCAACTGCAAATTCCAATCCTTGACTTCCGCCTTTGGCGAGTCCATACCCAACCGTACACAATGGTGGCATCAAAGCGGTTGCAATTGCTACACCAAAGATTACTGAGGCAATCGTTCCCTTTTTGGTTCGCGCTATAATTAATGCCAAACCACCAAAAAATGCAATCAATACATCGCGAATATCGGGTTTGGTTCTGGCTAATAATTCTGAGTTATCTTCTTGTAAAGGGAAAAATTTAAAAAATAAAAAGGCAGTCAAAATACTGAGTACTACCATGACTCCAAAGTTGACCAACGATTTACGAAGTGTGTAAATATCGTTGATGGCAATAGACATTCCCATTCCCAAAATTGGTCCCATTAACGGAGAAATTAACATGGCTCCGATCACAACTGCTGTAGAATTGGCGTTCAATCCGACAGATGCTATAAAGATGGAACAAATTAAAATCCAAGTTGTAGCACCTCTAAACGGAATGTCTTTTTTGACATCTTCAATGGTTTGATCTTTGTCTACATCATCACGAATGTCTAAAAGATTGTGAATAAAGCGTTTAAAACCTTCCCACAACCCTTTTGGGTCGTCCACCACTTGGGATCCGTTGGGAGTTTCTTTGGGTTCGTCTTCCGTAAAATTAAACTTGTTTTCGCCTTCTGTACTCATGTATTATCCGTAATTTTCACCAAAGGTATCTTTGACTTTTTGTAAAACTTTTTTAATGTCTTGCTCTTTTGCTTTTGGATAAATTAACAAAACATCTTCTTTATCCACGACAATATAATCATTTAATCCATCAATCACCACGACTTTTTTCTGGGTCGTACGAATCATATTTCCGCTTGCGTCTTGCAAAAACTATATTGCAA
>JBCCLS010000215.1:0-6184 GCA_039026835.1 Bacteroidota bacterium
ACTAAAACGCGTGGTATTTAAGCTTACATAGTATTGCGGCTCTATCTCGAATAGCTCTTTATAATTATAGGTCATTCGGGCACTTGGAGTAATCGTAGTTCGTTTTGTAGAAAATTTTGCGCCATTGCTAAAATTGAAGTTTTTATTGTAATTTCCATACAATCCAATATTGTAACCCAGCGTTGTACTGTCTTTTTTTATGGTTTTATTGTACGATCCGCCACCGCTCATTCGTATAACGCCATCGACATTGGTATAGGTAGTAGTTCGGATTCTGTTTTCATCCGTAATCGTTAACGGTACAATTTGATCATTGACCAATCCACCTGAAAGCCAGAGAAAGAAACCTGTTTTTGATTTAAAATCATAGTTGCTAAAGTTGGCATAGACATTATGCCTAAATTCTCTATTCAGGTTTGGATTTCCCGTAGTAATGTTTAATGGATTGCTGACATTTTCTACAGGTTGTAATTGCTGGGCAGATGGTGCCTGCGTTCGTGTATTGTAACTAAAATACACACTCATTCCTTGTTTGATACGATAACTTAAATAGCTATTGACATTGATATCCGAAAAGGTTGAACGTATGGATGTATTTTGGAGGAGTTCGTCATTTTTTAGTTCAGAAAATAACAATCCTGTGTTGACACTCATGTATAGTTTTTCTCCTTCGTAGCTGACTCCAATTTGCGGTATATGTGTTTGAAAATTGACTTTTAAATCAGAACTTAAAGTCTCGTTAAAATCGTCATAGGCATTGGTTGTGTTATTAAAATCAAAAACACGTCTATCACTCCGTTGGCGCCTATTAGCAAAACGATATTCCACATCGAGAAACAGTTTTTCTTTTAACGGAATCCGATATTCAATTTCAGCGGAAATATTGTTTTGTCGCGATTCAGCATCTGTCAATTGATCTCTCGTTTCTAAAGATGGCGTGGTGCCAAATATTTCATTGGTTGTATTTAGAAAATTTTCCGACGTATTATTGATAAAGTTTGCATTGGCGGAAATACTCAAAAAAGCACCTTTACTTCCAAACTTTTTGATAACATCTACATTTCCATCAAAATTTCTACGTTCGGATTCTGTTAAATTTCTTGAATTTCCTGTATTGAGTACATTTCCATCTTCATCCAGTGATTCTTCATTACGCAACGAAAAGTTTTCTCCTTCTGTGAATTGAAAACTAGGTTGCACATAGACTTTAAATGTGGAATCAATTTCAAATTGTAATTCTGAATTGAAGCGATGACTGTCATTTCTACTTTCAAATCGACTGGCAGAATTGGTAAAGAAACGTCCATCTGGGAGAATATTTTCACGATCCACTCGGCTATCATTTTCTGAATCTGCACGCGAGTAAAAATAGTCTGCTACTACTTCTGTTTTGTCTTTGTATTCATCCACAAAACTGATTCCTGCCGTGGTAGAGGTCGTAATTCCTTGCCCGCCACCAAAACTCCGTCCGTTAATAGAAAAAGAACCATCTCCACTTCTGGAAATACTGTTGGCCGAATTTCCCATCATATCATAAATTTCATCAAAGCTAAAGCCCGAACTGTTGATATTGTTTTTAGCAGCCAGCACACTGAGGCGTTGTTTGTCATTAAAATAGTTTCCAATTCCACTCATGGCGTACCGTTCATCAGTTCCGCCACTCACGGTGGCTCGCCCAAAGAAACCTTTATTTTGATCTTCTTTTAGTTCTATATTGATGGTTTGTTCTTCGGAGGTTCCTTGTTTTCCGGTAAATTCTTCCGCTTCGCTTTTTGTGGTGGTTACCTGAATTTTATCTACAATTTCTTTGGTTAAATTCTTTGTGGCAATTTTAGGATCGTCGCTAAAAAATGGTTTTCCGTTCACTAAAATTTTGTTCACTTCTTTTCCGTTGACTCTAATTTTTCCATCACTATCCACCTCAACACCAGGCAATTGTTTTATAAGGTCTTCTACTGTGGCGTCGGGACGTGTTTTGAAGGAATCTGCATTAAATTCTAAAGTATCTTTTTTTACCGTAATAGGTGCTTTGATGGCGGTTAGTTGTACTGCGTCCAATTCGTCAGTTGCCAATTCCATTTCAATTCGTGGCAACGTAATGACCGATTTGTCTAGCGTCACTTTTTTTTGATACGATTTAAATCCGGTGAAGGAAACAAACAGATTGGCTTCTTTTTGTTTGGTGCGACCCGCGAGTTCAAAGTTTCCTTTTTTATCACTGATTGTATACGTAATTAAGGTAGAATCTTTAAGGGTTTGCAAATAAATTGTAGCAGATTCTAAAGGCGATTGGTCTATTTTATCTACAATGGTTCCTTTGATTTCAAATTCCTGTGCGGAAAGTGTCCCTGATATCATGCCGCAAAGCAACAACAGGAACGTCATTAGTGGTTTATTCATTAGTAGTTTTGATTGATGATCGGTTTTCTTAACAAACAAACAGAAAATTTATTCATTTATTATTAAAATAATCATAAAACCGATAGCAATCTTCTAAAAGTCAGAATGATTCTTAATAGTGATGTTATTTCATGAGATTAAATTCGTCCAAAATCTTCCAGATACCACCATTTTTTTGCTCAATAAGACTGATGGTATGAAACGCTAATACATGTGGCAATTTTTTAGTTTTAATTTGATCAAAAATTTCATCAGTACGTGTGGCATTTCGCGGATGCATAAGTGTGATGTGTGGGAGTTGTTCTTTTTGTAAAATAGCGCGTCCCAAAACTGCTTTTCTGAGCGAAGTAAATGCTTCATAGTTTTTAGCACACGGCATAAATACACCTTTTCCGCTAGAAAACCGTGCTACATTGTCAAATTGAATTTGGATTGGTTTTTCCAAAGAAATCGCGCGTATTCGCTTGATGGTTTCTGCTATTGGTTCAATTTCGTCTTCGCGACAAAGTGTAACGTGTGCTGGAATCAAACTGTATTGCACAGGATTATATTCTGATCGAATCGCTTCAATCGGAGTAGCAACTGCACATTTACAAAAGTAGCGCTAATCTACTGGATAAGCCCGTTGAACTGGCCATTCATCTTCGTAGCCTTGTTTCCATAATCCTTCATCCAATTCAAATTCGGTAGCCAAACACGTATCCAAATCAGCACGCATTTCGGTTTCGTTCATGTCTTGCCCTATGAATACGATTTCATTTTTTCGATCGCCAAAAGTTGCATCCCAATCTGCTTCGATTTCTTGTCGATTTTCTATAAAAGGTACGTATTGTTGGCGTTCTTCAGGCAACATACTACTCCACCAAACGCCTGCATTATCTGCTTTTAAAGAGCCACCTGCTTGTCCCCAAACCAATGCTTGTCCTGGTCGCGACGTCAGCCAAAAAAGTCCTTTGCTTCGAATGATATTGTATGGAAATTTTTGTTGTACATAATACAAAAAACGTTCAGCATCAAATGGTTTTTTTGACCTGTATACAAAGGAAGATATTCCGTATTCTTCGGTTTCTGGCGTGTGTTCTTCTTTGTTGAGTTCCTCTATCCAACCTGCACTTTGCTCAGCTTCTTCAAAGTCAAACATCCCTGTATTTAGGATTTCTTTTGGTGCTACTTTGCTGTAGCTCGATGTAATGATTTTTGCAGATGGATTTAGCTTTTGGATTGCTGCTTTGAGCACACCCAAATGATCTTCAGACACTAAATCTGTTTTGTTAAGAATGATGACATTGGCAAATTCAATCTGGTCTGTCAAAAGGTTTACAATAGTTCTGTAATCACCTTCAATATCTGTCAAATCTCTGTCCATCAACGTTTCAGGACTTCCGAAATCTTTGAAAAAGTTAAATGCATCAACCACAGTAACCATGGTATCTATATAGCTAAAACGTGATAAATCGATGTTGTTGTTTTCATCGACAAAAGAAAAAGTTTGCGCTACAGGAATGGGTTCGCTAATTCCTGTGCTTTCTATCAACAGATAGTCAAACCGATCTTCCTTAGCAAGTCGTTCTAATTCTACCATTAAGTCTTCACGCAGTGTACAACAGATACAACCGTTGCTCATTTCGACTAGTTTTTCTTCTGTGCGCGAGAGTACATTTTCACTTTTAACCAAGTTGGCATCTACATTTACTTCACTCATATCATTGACAATCACCGCGACTTTGAGTCCTTCTTTGTTGTGTAAAATATGATTGAGCAATGTTGTTTTTCCTGCTCCTAAAAATCCACTTAAAACCGTAACGGGTAATTTTTTTGAAATTTGCATTGTGTTATCTTAATCGTTCATCATGAAAGTAAGTTATAAATTTACAAGAAATTTATTAAAGCAACATAGTTGCGTTAATATAAGTTTGTATCGAATTATATGAAAAAAGCATTCTCTATAGTAGTGTTGAGAATGCTTTTTATAAAGTATCGTAGTGTTGGTTATTTTAAGATTTAGTCATTTTCATAGATAGAAACGGTTCCGCTATCTTCATATGAAATGATGACAAGTGCTTTTCCTGTTGGACTCTCGTCTGCGGATACCGAAACGATTCCTTCCGGCGCAAAGTCACTTCCTCTTTGTAAGAATTGCAAAAATTGTGGTGCTGTCGGATTGGTAATGTCATACACCATCACTTGACTGTTTCGTTCCAAACCAACAAAAAGAATGTAACGCTGATTGGCAATGTTTAGCACTTCTACCATTTCTGGTTCTGGACCTTTGTCGTCACTTCGATCATCGGTAGCATTGTCTTCCCAATCCCAGTTAAAACGGCTTGGTGTATCTGCCAATACACGCGTTGAGATTTCGTTTCCGCTATCATACAATAATGCACCATCTGCCGACCAAACACTGAATGAACGTGCGCCGTAATTGTAGAGTTTGTCATAATCGCCATCACCATCGGTATCGCCTAAGTCTAAAGCCACTTTTAAACGTCCAATATTTGCATCGTCTTGATAGTTCTCAGAAGTTGGAAAGGCAGTTTCGTCTAAAGTTAAATCCTTAATGCGATCTTCTCCTACATATCCTGGTGTTCCTTCGTATTCTCTCGAGTCGCCTTCGTTGGCAGAAATTACATAGTCTGTTCCGTTAATGTTTACGGCTACAATGGCATCTGGTTGGTAGATTCCGTAAACAGGCCACGTTTTTAACGCATTTTCGTTGTCTCGATCGCTGGCATCAATAGCATTTCCTGAAATGCTGTAATCTTTGAAACCTAACGGATAAATAGCTTCTATGGTTTTTGTTTGAATATTTACCTTCGCAATTCCATTATTTTCCTGCAACGCTACCCACGCGTATTGTGAATCTTCAGAAACTGTGATGTATTCTGGCTCTACATCAGCTGCTAAGTCTGCATTGGGTCCAAAAACTCGAAATCCTTGACTTTCCAATGTCGCTTCTTGCGAATTGAACGAGGAAAAATCTAAAGTCGTCACAGTGTTGCTAGAAAGATCAATAATGCTCACAGTTCCGTCAGGATCTACTGTGTAATCATCATTCGGTTCACCTTCATTCGCCACTAAAATATAGTTTCCATCTTTAGTAAATGTTACCATATCAGGTAAGGAACCTACCGTATATTCATTCGCCAAAGAACTATCAGCAGTGTTGTATACAGAAATTTTTCCAGGCGCTTGTTTGTTGTTGGCTTCTAAAGCAATTGCTAATTTTCCTCCGTATACTGCCACACTATTTGGCGCACCAAAACCGCTTACATCAATGGGAGTTTGTGCCACAGGCGCTTCCACATCTGAAATATCATAGATAGAAATTTGATCTAATTCGGTATTAACGGTAAATAATTTATTCGTTGTCGGATCAAATGCAGAGATTTCGGCAGAACCTTCTCCACCAACATTGATGGTACTTTTATATTGAAAATTTACAGAAGTATCTACTGGAGTTGTTGGGTTTTGGTTGTCATCATCATTATCGCAACTGTACACTCCAATAATCATGGCTGCAATAAAAAGAGAGTTTCTTAAAGTTTTCATTGTGTTGATTTGTAGTTATTTCAACAAAAATGAACCTTGGATTTTATTTGAATGTTAGTGAAAAGTGATTGAATTGTGTTGGTTTTGAAAAGTTATTGTAAAGAATCACTGATTTGTTAACATTGCCGTAATGACTTCTTTATTTTTATCTTTAATAGCATCCGCTAGAAGTTGTAATCGTGAATAGGATGCAATGGCAGGAAAGTCTTTAAAGTTGTATTGCAACCAATCTGTG
>JBCCLS010000216.1:0-6182 GCA_039026835.1 Bacteroidota bacterium
CGCAAATGGCAAAAAAAGAATACGCGTATCTTCAGGAGAAAATGCACCGTTTCAAAGGATTTTATATTCAAAAGCGCTCTATTCGTAACTATCAAACCGATCATGGTGCCAATGTATTAGGATTTATCAGTGAAGTAAATAATTCAGACTTAGAAAAAAATCCGTATTACCAATCGGGAGAATTGATTGGACGTACAGGAATTGAAAAAACATATGAAGATGAATTGCGCGGCGTTAAAGGTGTAAAGCGCATTCAAAAAGACATTCACAACAAAGTTATTGGTTCGTATCAAAATGGACAGTACGACACATTGCCCGTAAACGGAAAAGACATTCAAATTACGATTGATGCAAAGTTGCAAGCCTATGGTGAAAAATTGATGATCAATAAACGTGGCGGAATTGTGGCAATTGAACCGTCTTCAGGAGAGATTCTAGCCTTGATTTCGGCTCCTAGCTACAATCCTGATTTGTTAGTGGGACGTCAACGTTCTAAAAATTATAGTGCCATGCATTATGATTCCATTCGCAAACCTTTATATGACAGAGGTTTGCTCGCTTCCTATCCGCCAGGATCGCCTTTTAAAACATTAAATGCTTTGATCGGTTTGCAGGAAGGTGTCATAACGCCAACCTCAACCTATACCTGTCGCAATGGATATGTGTATGGACGAAGCGGACGAAAAATGGGCTGTCACTGCGGAAGCGGAAAACGCAATGTCATCAATGGAGTCGCAAAATCGTGCAATGCGTACTTTGCCAATGCCTATCGCCAAATCATAAGTAAATACGATTCGCCGCGCGAAGGAATGAATGTATGGAGCAATCATATTAAAAGTTTTGGTTTGGGTAATTATTTTGGAAACGATCTTTCTACTGGTCGTCCAGGAAGAATTCCTTCAGGAGATTACTACACAGAACAATATTTTAAACATGACAAATGGCACGTACTCAACACGATTTCCAATGCTATTGGACAAGGACAAGTAGAACTCACGCCGATTCAATTGGCAAACATAACAGCTGCCATTGCCAACAGAGGTCATTTTTATACGCCTCATATTATTAAAAAGATTGGAGGAAAACCAATTGACAATCCTCACTTTACAGAAGCAAAACATACTACTATTGACAAGCAACATTTTGAGCCTGTAATTCAAGGCATGCACGATGTATTTAGTATGAAAAAAGGAGGAACTGCACGATGGTTGAATGTGCCAGGAATTGAAATCTGTGGAAAAACAGGAACTGCTGAAAACTTTACCAAAATTGACGGTGAACTCACTCAACTCACCGATCATTCCATTTTTGTAGCATTTGCTCCTAAAGACGATCCGAAAATTGCCATTGCGGTTTTTGTGGAGAATGGATATTACGGCGCACGTTGGGCAGGAAAAATTTCCAGTTTAATGATTGAACAGTATTTAAAAGGTGACATTACCTTGAAAAATATGGAACAATTAGTGCTAGAGAAGAGTTTGGAAGAAGAATATGCAAAGCCACTAAGCGGAAAACCATTCACCATCAATGAGTAGAGAAGTAAAATTTGTCAAAAAAATAGACTGGCTTTCTATATTGCTGTATTTTTTGTTGGTAGGCATTGGTTGGCTCAACATTTACTCAGCTTCGGTGACTGAAACTGCCAACGGCTTATTGGACATGAGTCAATTGTATGGAAAGCAATTGTTTTTTATTGGTACTAGTGTTGTAATTATTATTCTTATCCTTTCTATAGAAGCCAAATTTTATGAACGGTTTGCCAGTATTATTTACATTATATCACTGCTGAGTTTACTCGGATTGATGGTGTTGGGAAAAAATGTCAACGGCGCCACTTCTTGGTATGCCATTGGAAGTTTTACGCTGCAACCTTCTGAATTTGCGAAAGCTGCCACCGTACTTGCGTTGGCAAAATTTCTGAGTGACATACAAACGAATATAAATATTTTTAAACATCAATTGGTGGCATTTGCCATTATATTATTGCCGCCGATGCTCATTATGCTACAACCTGATGCAGGAAGTGCTATGGTGTATATGGCGTTTTTCTTTGTGTTGTATCGCGAAGGGTTGCCTGCCATTTATTTGTGGATAGGATTTACGCTGATTCTGCTCTTTATTATCACCTTAAAACTCGGATATATTTATACCATTATTGGCACACTGCTCATTGGATTGTCTTGTATTTTTTGGATATTTAAAAAGAAATTAAAACAGCAACGAAGAACTACACTGGCGTTGACTTCCCTAGTAGCTGCGATCGGATTTATTTTAGTAGTAAATTACATCTTTTACAACGTATTTCAACAACACCAACGCGATCGTTTTACCTTGGTATTGGGCTTAGAAAAAGATCCTGTGAAGTTGGAGCGCATTCAAAAAACCTTTGGTTTTAACACCAATCAATCTGAAATTGCGATTAGTTCTGGTGGATTTTTCGGAAAAGGTTGGCAAAAAGGAACACGCACACGTGGAGATTTTGTCCCAGCACAAGACACAGATTATATTTTTACAACCGTTGGTGAAGAATGGGGATTTTTAGGAAGCACAGTGGTCATCTTTTTATTTACTATTCTGCTCTTGCGAATTTTACATCGTGCGGAACAGCAGAAAAACAAATTCAGTCGTGTATTTGGTTACAGTGTCGCCGCCATTCTTTTTTTCCACTTTGCTATCAATGTCGGAATGGTAATCGGGTTGTTTCCAACAGTTGGAATTCCGCTGCCGTTCTTTAGTTATGGCGGTTCGGGACTTTGGGGCTTCACTATTTTGCTTTTTATTTTTATAAAGCTAGACGCAAATCGAATTAATGAGTGGTAATTTTTGTAGTCCCTTTATAAAGTATTAATCATAGTATTCAAGTTTTCGTTTCCACACATACAAAGGTGTGCCATTGATACTTTTAGTTTGCTGAATCCAATTGTTTTTTTCATCAAAAACATAGTCAAACGTTACGATTACCTCTTCTCCACCTTCTTTGTATAGCAACTGACTTGGAAAAGCATCTTTCAAATACGTATAGGTAGATTCTCTGTTATTTTTTGGAAATTGCGGCATAAATACTTGCAATTTTGTTCTTCTTTTTTCGTCATCATATGTATACAATGAATAGCTAGAAATTGTATCATTCCATTGATAGATGTACATTGAAGACAACAATCCGTCTGTGTAGTTCATTTTTCGTTTATAATTCAACGCCACTGTATTGAGTGGCTCATAATTTTCTCTATATGAATTTACTTGAATGATGCGATCTTTTTCATCGTAAAAATAGGCTTCGTCCAATCGATCCCAGCCTCCTTCGGCTCTTTTTGAATAAAAATCGTCGTCCTTTTTCACCTTAATGAAAGGCGAGTGATACTTTCTGTTAACTTTTCTTCCTTTGGCATCGTATTCATAAAGCGTACCGTAACTTTCTCCGCATTCGTTATATTTTTTTATCGAAATTAAATTGCCCTTTTCATCATAATAATGTTCATGCACATCAATTTCATCTGTATCTTCCGTGTCAAAATATGTAGTCCGCGCCACTTTATGATCAGGCGTATATGTAATGAGTTTGGTGTCTATGTTGCCTTTATCATCTACTGTTTTGGTACGAACCAAATTTTGATGAGTATCGTATGTGTAAGTAGTAGTTGAAGTTCTATATCGTATTTCTTTTTGCTTGGCAACTTTTCCAAAATCAGTATATTCAAATTCGCGGTAGCGCAATGTATCTTGACTTTTATAGTACCATATTTCTTTGAGTACTTTGTTGTCTTCTGAAAATTCTTTGTAGTAATTCAGGTAATGTACCCAAGGTGTATGATACCACCACGAATGAAATCTACCTTTTGTGAATCGGGCGCTAGTAAAACCATAATGTCCGTAATCTCCTTCGGAACGCCATAACTTTTTGTTTTGACGCGATTGATCTAAAAATGTCAATTCTTCTCGAATGGATTTTACCTGTCCGTAAATGGTATCACGTTTTTGTGCCACAGAAGAAACTCCCATCAAAAAAAGAAGAACAAACAGTACACTTCGAAAATTCATACGCATATCATTTTAGAATCAAATGCACTATATCAACGCAAAAAATGAGTAAAGTGTATATGAAGATATATAAATAGCTCACAGTACGCTTTTTTTACTACACACGACTGTTAACTACGGAATTCCCGTATATAGTTCTTACAGCATTTTTGTAATTTTTAAATTCTAACCAAAAACTATAGACCATGTTACAAAGTATTTCAAATTTAGGAACCGTTTTAAACAAACAAGAACAACGTCACATCAGAGGTGGCGGCATGATTCCAACAAATCCAACAGAATGTAGATATTGCAGTGGCGAATGGATTGATGGTGTTGGCTTGTGCGCATTGCCAGAAGGTTCACCTTGTGGTGGATTTTTTCTGTAAAAGATTGACCTATACGTTAGTAGAATAAGTGGACATTGGTTCGCTTATTCTTTTCATGTATGACTATTTTATAAATCAAACAATACGATTTTTTAAAAAGAATCATTCATAGCATGTAGCTTAAAAATACTTTATATCTTTAATGGATATTATATAGTTTTAATTTCCCCTGCCAAAATTAAAAATAACCGAATGGAACAAATTATACTTTCTCTATTAACCAATAATAGCTATTTAGATGTCAATCGCGAGTTGCTGAACTTGCAATTGTTGTCGCATCCCGAATATCCAAGTGTAAAATCGATTACAGATACCTTAGATTATTTTGAGATTGAAAATTTAGCGGCTTCAGTGCCTAAAGAAGCGTTAGACCAGATGCCAGATTCTTTTTTAGCATTGGTAAAGGGCGAACGCACTGATGAAGTTGTTTTGGTAGAGAAGAAACGCAATGCTATTCAAATTGTAAATGCGGATGAAAAGAAAGAAAAACTGACGGAAACCGCATTTTCAGAACGTTGGAATGGAACTATTGTCGCTGTTGAAGAAAAAGAGAAAAAGAGCGGTGTACAATCAATTCAATCTGTCCTGCCCTATTTTATTGTAGCAGCCGTAGCATCTGCCAATGTAATTTTAAATTTTAACTTCACGTATTTGCTGTATACCGCACTAACATTGGTTGGTTTGTACATTAGTATTTTAATTATCCGTGAAGATTTAGGCATTAAAAGTAAAGCAGTGGCCAAAGTATGTGGTACTATTGCCAAAAGCAGTACTTGCGGGGAAGTGATTAATACAGAAGGCAATAAAATCTTTGGAATCATTTCGTTGAGCGATGCTTCGTTTGTGTTTTTTGCAGGTTTATTTCTGATTTTATCGTCCATCGGATTTCATCAGGCAACGCTGTTAGGCATGTCGTTAGCAGGACTTCCCGTAGTTGGATATGCCATATACCGACAAGGTGTTGTATTAAAAAAATGGTGTGCATTGTGTTTATTGATAGCAGGAATCCTTGTTTTACAAACAGCATTGCTAGCCGTAACCTTTAACTTTTATTGGTACTTTTTTACAGAATATGTTATTCAATTGGTAGGCATTTTTGCATTGCTTTATATAGCGTGGATGTATTGCAAATCGTATTGGGAAAGTCACGAGAAACTCGCTACTACCGAGACCGACTTTTTAAAGTTTAAACGAAATCCAGAATTATTTAAAACCTTATTACAGGAACAAAGCGTTACGAACACTAAGGTAATTCCTGAGCAATTACGTGTGGTTTTTGGAAATCCGAATGGTGTAATTAAACTGCAAAGTGTTACCAATCCGTTGTGTGGGTATTGTACTGCTGCTTTTGAGTCGTATGATAAACTGATGAGCACGTATGGAAATGACATTCAATTGGAGTTTATTTTTAATGTACCGCCAGATGCTAAAAATAAGAGTACACAAATTTCTTCGCAGTTGATTGATTTGTATTTAAAAGATCCTAAACAATCCTATGCAGCGTTGAAAGAATGGTTTGCCGATAGAAACGTGGAAATATGGCAAGCTAAATTTGGATTGTCGGAAAGTGCTATGGTACAGGAAATCTTGGAAGCACACAAAGATTGGTGTAATATCAATGATGTAAATTATACACCTGCCAGTATTTTAAACAATCAATTCTTTCCTAAATCCTATGATATAAAGGTAACTTCCCCACTGAGTTTAACATTCCTCCCAAATTAGCGAAAGCGGTAACGGCAGATGACTACTTTATTCGCGGTTTAGCAGAGTCAG
>JBCCLS010000217.1:0-6177 GCA_039026835.1 Bacteroidota bacterium
TTGACTTGATCGTAGAAAAACGACTTTGACTTCCTTTCATGTATGGGACTATTTTTGACGGTGAACCTCTACGGGAAGGATATTTTCCTCCTGTAGATGCTACAGATTCAGGATGTGTTTTTGCAAATTCTTGCTCTGCTAAATATTGCATGAATGTATCTAATCCTTCATCCATCCATCCCCATTGACGCTCGTCTGAATTAACAATCATAGGGAAAAAGTTGTGTCCAACCTCGTGAATAATTACACTGATCATTCCAAATTTGGTACGCTCAGAGTAGCTTCCGTCTTCGCCCGGACGTCCATAATTCCAACAAATCATTGGATATTCCATTCCTTGATTTTTGGCGTGTACCGAAATGGCTTTGTGATATGGATAGTCGAATGTATGTTTTGAATAGGTTTTTAATGTACTAGCAACAGCTTTTGTAGAATATTTTTCCCAAAGTGGATTTCCTTCTTTTGGATACATAGAAACCGCCATGACACGCTTTCCATTGATATCTACCGCTTGCATGTCCCAAATAAATTTACGCGATGTTGCAAAAGCAAAGTCACGTACATTTTCAGCATAGAATTTCCAAGTTTTCTTTTCATTTGAAAACCCTTTTTCAGCGGCTTCTATTTCTTCTTGTGTTACAATTATTACAGGCTCATCATAGGATTCTAATGCGCGCTCGTAACGCTTCATCATTTCCTTTGAGTATACATTTTTTCTATTTTGAAGCTTTCCTGTAGCATCTAAAATATGATCTGCAGGAACCGTAATACTTACCTCATAGTTTCCGAATGGTAAGGCAAATTCACCATTACCCCAAAACTGATAGTTTTGCCATCCTTCTACATCATTGTATACTGCCATACGTGGAAAAAATTGTGCAATGACATATGCATAGTTTCCATCTTTGGCAAAGTACTCATATCCTGAGCGACCTCTTTTTTTAACGTGATTGTTGATGTTGTACCACCATTTTATAGAGAATGAAATTTTGTCTCCAGATTCCAAAGCGGTTGGTAAATCAATACGCATCATCGTTTGATTGATGACGAACGACATTGGCTTGCCTTTGTCATTTCGTACATAATCAATATTGAATCCGCCATCAAACGGATCGGCTACATAACTACCTACAAACGTAGAAGCACGTTGTAATCTTGGAATTTTTGCTCCGTTTTTGAGTTTTGAAGGTGAATTTTTCGCACGAACATTTTGATCTAATTGTACCCAAAGGTATTCTAAATCGTCAGGCGAATTGTTGGTATATGTGATGGTTTCAACTCCGTAAATTTTTTGGTTTTTATCATCCAACTCAATTTCCATCTCATAATCAGCTTGTTGCTGATAGTATGCTTTCCCTGGAGCACCAGAAGCAGTTCTGTACATGTTTGGCGTTGCAAACTCTTGATACAGTTGTCTGAATTTATTTTTGTTGATGTGACCTTGGGGCTTTTTATCCTCTTGACTCTCCTGTGCTACAACGAAATTGGCTCCCAGAAAAACGAAAGCTAAAATGTAGAAATGTATACGTTTCATTAGATTTTAAAATAGGTTTGTGGTTTAGAAACCGCAAAAATAACTATTTTAAAATTTTTCTGTTAAAAGTTTAACAAACCTTTATCGTTTTCTCTTACTAATAATAAACTCTTTCGTACACTATTGATTTTTACGTGAACTAAGTTCTGTTGATCTTCTTCTATTTCGTACAACAATCCGTTTTCTATTTCCAAAGAATGTACTGCATCAATACTGTCAATTTCCATATAGCATACGGTAACATCGTCTTCGTATCTTTTTCCTAAAAACTTAAATGTTTTAGATTCGCCATTGACCCAAATTTTAACTTTTTTGGTCAAATACTTTTCCATGAGACGTTCAACAGTAGATGCATCTTTTTCTTGTGTCAATTCCTCTTGAAAGTCATATCTTTCTTTGAGAAGACGTTGAAAATCATCAATAAAGATTCGCGTAGTAATTTGTAACGATTTTTCAGTAGTACTGTGCTCAATATTGGTAACACTCACATAAAATTTGTGTGCTGATGTAAAAGCAAAAAGCGGAATACATAAAAGGAGTACGAGGAGTCTTTGCATTTTTATAAAGTCAAATGAAATTTAAAAGTCTTGTTACAAAGATATCCAAAAAGCATTCCAATTTGGATATTTATGTTGCAATCCTTAATTCTTGTTGGCCGTTGTGCTTAAATATTCTTTGCTGTGTTTTACCATGAAATCGATCATTAAGAATTCATTTTTATCTAAAAAGATATCTTCTGATGGCATCTGATCATCACAATAATATAAAAAGTCACTTATTTTATCTTTGGGTATTCCTAAGTTTTTGGTGAAAAAATCGTCTTTGTAGCGATCGCGTATTTCGTTAAAGCTCGTACGCAAATAAATAGGTTTTGGTTCTTCTTTTTTACTTTTCCCAGATTTTTTGAATATGGAATTGATCAACAATCCCACAAGTCCAATCAAATTGCCTCCTAAGTTTTGTCGCTGTCCAAGCGCTTCATTTGGCACAGTGGAATATCGGTCGTCCGCAAATTGATAGTTTTGATAGGATGCGATTTGTTCTTCTTGAAAATCTAGAAATTTCTCTCGGTTTTCTGGACTGATCACCACTTCATCCAACGCTTCTACTTTTTCTTTTACCTCAACCACCAAACGATTGTTGTCAATGATTTTATCCGTAATAACAATTTCTTTTATAGTATATTGAACTGAAGAAAAAATCAAAATATCATCTTTCTTTACCAAAATTTCAAATTCTCCTTTTTGGTTAGTCGTCGTTCCTTTACTTGTGGTATTATTTACAATATTAACACCTATTACTTTTACATTTCTGTACACAACAGCTCCACGCAAAATTTTACGATCTGCGTCTTGCGCCAGCAGCATTGTGGAAAAAAATAGAGAAAATAGAAGTAATTTTAATTTCATATCGATGGTTATTGTTGGTTATGGAGAATCTTTTTAATAAGTATAAAGTACTTAATTTTTGTCCTTAAAAAAATGTCAACAGACATTAAACTTTTGTTAAAACCTTTTATTAACTACTTTTACGATCTAATCAAAACGAAGCTGTAGCTTGTGAAATTATTCATTAATGTAATGTGTAATGAAACGCATGTTGCTGATAGCTTTTATTTTAAATAATTTCATAGATGAAAAATCTCATCATTGCCAGTACCTCGACTGTTCATGGAAGCGAGCCACTTTCTTATCTTCTCGATAAACTCGCGTCTTTCTATAAATATACGGAAGAAATTTTATTTATCCCATACGCAAGACCTAGTGGAATTACACATGAAGCATATACGACAGCAGTTGGAAAGGCTTTTGCAAAGATTGATAAAAAAGTTCGTGGACTTCACGAATTCGAAAATCCTGTGACAGCTATTAAAAATGCCCAAGGAATTTTTACAGGCGGTGGAAATACATTTTTACTCGTTTCACAACTGTATACACATGAAGTTTTACAGCCATTACGAGATGCTATTTTTGAGGGAACGCCGTATCTAGGAACAAGCGCCGGAAGCAATATTTGCGGACTCACCATGCAAACAACGAATGACATGCCCATTATGTATCCGCCAAGTTTTAAAACCTTAGGTGTGATTCCTTTCAACATAAATCCACATTATTTAGATCCAATTGAAGGCAGCACGCACATGGGAGAAACACGTGAAACCCGCATCAAGGAATTTCATAAATTCAATACGTTGCCAGTTGTGGGAATTAGAGAAGGAAGTTGGATTCGTGTACAAGGTGATCAAATTATATTAGAAGGACCACACAGTGCCCGAATTTTTGAACAAGACAAAACGCCATACGAATTGGCAACAAACTCTGTAATTGAGTTTGCATAATAGATCATAAAGCTTTTTACCAAAAACTGAATTTTATATGTGAAGTGAGTGAATTATTGATTTTCTTCATTTTCACATGTCCAATTGGATTCTTCTGTTGGACACCATCTATAATGCGTTCCGCCGCCTGTTATAGAAACTAGATTAGAAATAGATACTTTTTTGATGATCAGTTGCTTTTGAAATTTTCTTTTTTTCATGGTAGATTTATTTAAAAGTTACAAGTACAACTTAAAGCTACTTATTATATACTAAACGCAAGTACGGTTTTTCCATAAAAAAAGCCGACTCGGACTGAATCGGCTTTGTTGGAGCGAGAGACCGGGTTCGAACCGGCGACATTCAGCTTGGAAGGCTGACGCTCTACCAACTGAGCTACTCTCGCATTAGCGGATGCAAATATAGAGAAATAACAATTTTATTTCCAAATGTTTTTTTAGATTTTTTTCAGAAAATGATAGCCGCGCGCTACAAATCCTTGGTTGTAATAAAACTTGTGTGAAGGGAAGTTTTCTACATAGGTATTTAACTCAATGGCGGTAACGCCTTTTTCTTTGGCATACGTTTCAAGCCACTCAAAAAGTTGCGCTCCAATGCCTTTGCTTCGATAGGCTTCTTCAATATACACATGATCTGGCTCAAAGCTTTTCCCACAATAATGACGCGTTGCATGCCACAACCCAAAACAACCAATCAATTGATCACCATCATAAATACCAAAAGCTTCATAGTTTTGTGTCAACATTTCTTCAAAACGTGATTTCAACACATCCAACGGAACTGTTTGATGGTTCATGATGTCTAAATACGGTAAAATGAGGTTCGCTTTGTCGGTATCTAATGACCTAAACGTAATTTGCATGCTGGAAAAATTTTGTCAAAATTAATTCATTTCTGTAAAACACAACTCCAAAATTAGTGATACTTTTGAGTTTTTATCGCTATTTTGTGAATATGAAAACCATCAAAGAAATTTCAGCAACTACCGCTTTTAGTGTACGACATCCCGTATTGCGCAAAGGAAAACCTATTGAATCCTGTCATTTTTCAGGAGATGATTTGCCTACAACATTTCATTTGGGATATTACATCGAAGAACAGTTGGTAGGCGTTGTGACCTTGATGAAAAACACACATGCAACGATAGACAATAACACTGCATATCAATTGCGCGGCATGGCAGTATTGACTCAGTTTCAAAAACGCGGTATCGGGGATGCATTGGTCAAAAAAGCAGAAGCAATGATTTTGGAACGTGGTGGTACATTAATTTGGATGAATGCACGCGAGGTCGCAGTTCGATTTTATGAAAAATTAGGATACAAAAAACACGGCACTCCTTTTGACATTCCTAAAATTGGTCTGCATTTTGTAATGGTAAGATCGTTGATATAACGCATGTAGCTACTTTTTTGTATAATTACTAAAACTCATTTCTTTTGGATAGAATACACTTTATAAAACTTTTAGGACTTGGAACTACCACATTGCATTCGTTTCCAAATCTGGCTTTTGATATGCAAGATCAACAAATTTTAGAACTGTTGGGCAAAGGCAATCCGGCAGTATTTGGAAAAGGATTTTCTATGCGTAAAGAAGCGTATGATGCATATATGCAAATGAAGGCAGCAGCAGCCAAGGACGGAATTGACATGCATATTGTATCTAGTTATCGCACACATGCGCATCAAAATAGAATTTGGGAACGCAAGTACAAACGTTATACAAAGCGAGGATTAGCGCCGATGCAAGTGCTTAAGAAAATTATTGAATATTCTACCATTCCAGGCACTTCCAGACATCATTGGGCTACTGATATTGATATTATTGATAAAAATTCTACCTACAGCGGAGATGTGTTGGTTCCTAAAAAGTTTCATGGCGATGGGCCGTTTTGCAAACTTCGCGAGTGGATGGAAAAAAATGCAAACACATACGACTTCTACATTGTCTACACAGATGTAAACGGCCGCAAAGGATTTAACTACGAACCATGGCATTACAGTTACGCACCGCTATCAATCCCCATGTTAAAAGAATACCGAAAATTAGATATCAAAGCAATGCTGCAAGAGGCAAAACTTATGGGCAGTGAGCATTTTACGGAAGAATTTATCAACGCGTATATCAACGAAAATATTTTAGACATTAATCCGGTGCTTTTGTAGGTCTTGGGTCTTGGGTTTTGGGTCGCTTTGCTTTTGGTTGTTATTTGAGTCTATTTATTATTTCAAAGTACGATCTTATAAACCTATATATTTTTGAACTTTTTTATTGTTGATTTGTTTATTTTGAAACTTCTCAA
>JBCCLS010000218.1:0-6176 GCA_039026835.1 Bacteroidota bacterium
GATCGGTATAATATACAAGATCATTGATTATTTCTAAACCATGCGTATCATTTCCTAAGGTATTGTTTAGGTTTGTTACCTGATAATTAAAATTAGAAACATCTACAGTCAACAACACACCTGATCTTTTTAAAATATAAATGGTTGTACCGTCAGATGTAATGCCTGTGATTTCACCACTTCCTAAACCATTTGCAATGAAAAAGCTATCAGAATTGTTGTCATAAAAAAGAAGTGCCTTCACTGAACCTCCACTATTTGGCAAATCGGCTGTGATGAAAATAGTTCCGTTCACGATGGTAATGTAATCTGGGTTAATTCCGTCACTAAAATTGTTTCCCAAGTAGGTTAGTGTAAAATTATTTAAATCCCATCGTACCACATTATTTCCACTTTCATTGGTATAATATAGCATATCATTTTCTATCACAAATCCGTCTGCAGAACCAGTGCCACTGCCTACTATAGCTACATCTGTATTTTGAGGAAGCGCATTCCAAACTCTTATTTCTGCATTTAAGCGCGTGTATAACAATCCGTTGTTTTCTTGCAACGATCTTGGTGGCGTGGATACATTGTCAAATACCGAAACTTGTGCTAGAGCTGTAAAGTTGACTAACAACAATGTTAAAAGTACTTTTGTTTTCATAATAAGTTGTTTTAAAATTTTGAACAAAAATGCCTTGGTTTGAAGGCTTTTTGAGGACTTTTTTTCTGAAAGTGATTTATTTTTTGCTGAATATTCTAGTTCATATCATCATAAAAAATAAGAGACTGGCTAAAAGTAAAAATCGTCAAACTGAACTTGATTTAGTATCGAGCTCAGAATGACGTTTCAATTCGCTTTTTAGTCAGTCCTTTTGTGGGATATAACTTTTTTTAATTGATGGTTACTGACGAGCCACAGGCATTGTTAGCGGTATAAAATTTATAGCCTTTTACGCCTTTTTGATCGCTGAAAAAGTAATACAAATCACTACGGCAGTCTGCATTTCCTGTACCACCTGCGTTTATTTTTGTATTGCTAAAATTACTTTTTGAAGAACTTATCCAAATGGTTGAAGTTGTATTGTTTTTTACTGTGAGCGAAGTTCTTCCATTAATCTTTGCCCATTTGCGTCGGTTTTCCACTTCTTTTGGGGAATTGTAGATGGAATCGTTGTAGCGTTTGACATATTCTTTGCCTTCTTTTCTAAATTTTTCAATTTTCGCTATGGCGGATTTGTCTTTCGAAGTAAGCGTGTATGATTGTTGCATGGCAGTCATTTGCGCTTCGTAATTGCATACATGCGTTTTGATGTCTAAACTTTTCAAATAGTTGAATGCTGCATTATTTGAATTTGAACCTTTTCCTAGATTTTTGAATCTGCTAAAAAGTCCTTTTTTCTTCTTTTTTGGTTTTTTTTCTTGTGTTACAGGAACTTCTTTTTGTTGTAATACATATACTTCCCACAGTTGTTGCGGATTTAGTTTCCCGTCTTTTGCTACATTAAATTGATACAACGATCCATCAATCATTGCATAGGCTTCTCTGTCATATTTATGTTTGATCATTTTGGTGATCGGAAAATGATCTGATCGGCCGTAGTTATTGATTTCATGAAAGCCAAAAGCATATTGTCCATCTTTGACTTTATACGCTTCAAAACCCACTGGAATTCCACCAATTTCAATGAGTTTAATGTGAAGATCGTCACCTTGTTTTCCCGGAGTATATACTTCTGATGTAGCATTATATCTGTAAAATGTGGTGTAAATAGCATCGTTGCCATTTGCTTTTAATTGTTCGTAGAATGTTTGTTGCGCACTCGCACTGAAAAATAGCATACATGCTACGATTGTAAATTTGATTGTGTTCATTTTTTTAATTTTTTATGACACAAAAATGCTACAATACCCAAGCGTATTTTTTGGTTTTTTTCTGAAAATAAGCTGTTTTTTTCCGAAAAGTTATGATGTAGTATAGCGAAACATTATCAGGAAAAATCAAGAAGAAATGTTATGCGTTTTTTTAGATGTAAACAATATCACACGCACAACTTCACTTTCAATTTCAACATCAATTTCGAGTTCAACTTCAAGTTCAGCTACGTATTAAACACCTCGCTGATTACAATCATAAACTCGTCTCGTTTGTCTTTTGAAATAGGAATGGTTTTGTTATTGCTCATCACCAAATGATGCCCATCGCGCTTAGAGAGTTCTTTAATGTGCTTTAGATTGATTAGGTACGAACGATGTGGTTTGTAAAATATAAGAAGCTTCTGCAATTGCGAAACAAAGTGCTTTAAAGGCTTGCAAATGAGCTCTGTGGTTCCATTGGCCAAATACACTTTAGTGTACATTCCGTCAGCTTCAAAAAGCACAATATCATCATGGGAAACGAAAATAATTCCTTTGGGAATGTCTAAAGCGATTTTGTTCAATGCCAATTGATTAAAAGCTTTTTTCAAGTCTGCTAACTGATCGTTAAGCGTATCTTCTTTGGTTTTTGAAATGGCTTTTTGCGTAGCGGCTTTAAGTTCTGTCGGATCAATCGGTTTTAGCAAATAATCAATCGCTGAAAGTTTAAAAGCGTCCACTGCATATTGATTGTAAGCTGTAGTGAAAATGATTTGAAAGTTGATAGATTTCCCATCTAACAATTCTAAAATTTGCAAGCCTGAATATTTGGGCATTTCAATGTCTAAAAAAACAATATTTGGCTCTTTTGCTGCTATCATTTCCAAACCTTCTTCAAGGTCAGCTGCTTGAAAAATATCTGTGATTTCCGGACAGTGTGCCTCTAGTAACTTGGTTAGCAATCGTCGGGCTTTATTTTCGTCATCAATGATAAGTGCTTTCATTTTTTAAAGGAATTTTGATGAACACTTCGGTACCGTTTTCTGTGTTCGATTTTAAACTTTTTAAGGTTACCGTAATTTTTTGTGTTCTGTTGGCATTTAGTAAAGCAACGCGCTTTTCGTTAGCGCTAGTTGCAAAAGAATTGTGATTTGGATATCGTGATTTATTTATTTCTTTGGAAGCTTCCACACCAATACCATTGTCCGCTACGCGACAGTATAACTCGTTTTCATTGGTGTTTAGGGTAAATTCTATTTCTAATTGGCGATCTTGCTTTTTGTGCAACAAACCGTGCTTAATTGCATTTTCAACATACGGCTGAATAAAAAGTGAGGGAATTTTAAGATCTAGCGCCTTGATTTGATCTGAAACCAAAATGGTGTATTGCAACACGTCTTCAAATCTATTTTTTTCTAACTCCAAATAAATTTGAAGCGCTTTGATTTCTTCTGATAATAATACTTCATTCTCACGACTGTGATCGAGATAAATACGAATTAATCTTGAAAATTTGATAAGATACGAACTTGCCAAATCCTTTTCATTCAACACAATATATTCTTGAATAGAATTGAGCGCATTGAATATAAAATGCGGATTCATCTGCGATCGTAGATTTTCTAATTGCGATAACACCAATTGTTTATTTATCAGCTCTTTTTGCAGTGTTTGCGATTGCTCTTTTTTGAGTTTTTTTATTTTTTGTTTGAAAATAACATACACCAAAGCGGCACAACCTATTATAATACTGGCGTAAAACCACCAAGTTGTCCAAAAAGGCTTTGCAATTGAAAATTTGATTTCATCAATCATTCGGGAATCGCCTTCATTGGCTACAATAGATTTTACCTGAAACGTGTAATCGCCACTTGCCAAGTTGTAGTAATTAACGGCATTGGATTTTACATCATCCGTTTGCCAAGTATCATCTTGACCTAAAAGTCGAAACTGATATTTATTGTTGAGAAAGCTTTGAAATCCATTCGCATTAAAGACGAATCTGATTGAGTTTTCGTTATGCTTTAATTGATACTTTTTTTTCAGCGGCACCGTTTCTAAACCAATATGAACCTGTGTTACTTGGACTTCGGGTATTTTGTCATTTTTGAATCCTTTTCCTTTATCTACGCTAAATAATCCTGTATTGGTTGCAAAATAAACTTCATCTTCAACAATTTCTATATCACTGACTCTATAAGAAGGAACGCCATTTTGTTTGGTGAGATTTTTAAAAACTTGCCATTTTGCATTGAAAAACTGAATGCCTTCATCGGTCACAATCCAAAGATCATCACCGTCATTTTTGATACTGTTGAGTGTGTTTGAAAGCAACCCATTTTTATGGTCGTACACAGCAAAAACCTGCTGCTGTTTGATTCCAAAAAGACCTTGATTAAACGTTGATACCCAAATTGTCCCTGCAAACGTTTCCACAATAGTTTTGGGGATGATTGGTTTGTTTTCAAACTTAATTTCTGTTTTCTGTAATTTTCCATCAATAGCAAACAAACCAGCTATCGTACCAATGTATATTGTATTATTTTGGAGTGAATAATGATTTGTGTACGAACGCTTTTTAAGTAACACTTCGCGTAGCTCAAATGATGAATTTAATAATTCTGCACGTTTGTATGAAGATAATACATACGCAGTATCATTTACTTTTGAAAAACTCTTTGCACCCATTATTCCGAGTACATTCACTTCCTTTAGCTGAAATGTTTGGTTGTTCATTGCAAAGGTTACATCTTCTTTAAAAATCAATGTTTCATCATAAGCAGGAAAGTGTGTCAGCTCAGAAACGCGATACACAGAAGAAGTATCTATTGATGTAAACTTTTTGGCAACTGTATTAAAATGACCAATTTCACCCTGATTGGTACCATACATCAAATATTGATCATTTATTTTTTCTAAAGAACTTATGTTTAATGTTTCATTCGTATTTCCGTACTGAAAAATATTGATGTTGGGAATGACAATAATACCATTGCCCTTGGTAGTTAGCCAATAATTCGCTTGATGATCTCTTATAATTTTGGTGATAAACTTTTTTTCAAAAAAGTGGTTTTTTAAAACCAACCTATCATCTGTATATGTACAAACAAATACGCCATTATCTGTAGAAAACCAGATTTCATTCTCTAAGAAAAAAGTATGACAAATGCTTCTTTGCAGTAAACTTTCGGGTATGGCTATCCGATTGTATGTTTTTTCCTCAAGACAGAACGTATAAAAAATATTTTTACCATTTTTTATAAAATAAAATATGTCAATATCTTCACTTGTAAATACTTGAACTCGTTTGGAAATTTTTGAACTAATTGCATAGTTTTCAAAAACATCAATTTCTAAACTATCTAAGGAATGAAATCGTTTATCGACCTTCATCATGTAATTTCCTTTGGTAAAATTATAATGTGAAGCATGTTCTTTTACGGAACCAATAAAGAATGTATCTCTGTATGAATCTGTAATTTTTTTAGTAGTAAGATTGACTCTGATGCTACCTTTTCCAGGAAAAACAATCAATTCTTCTTCAGTAACTACAAATTCTGAAAGTTCTCCGTTGAGTTTGTGACTCAAGTCAATAAACAACTCTAGCGAGTCTTGAGTAGCATAAAAAAATTGACCTGCAATATTGTTACACCAAGTTCGAGCTTTGTCATCTTGTGTAACCCCAAAAACTGCATTTCCTCTTTGCTTGGAATGTTTGTAATGTTTGAAAGAACGCCCATCATATCGATACAAACCCAAATTAGCTGCCAACCAAATGTAATGCTGATCATCTTCTATAATATTATAAAATTCAATATCTGGCAGCCCATCTTTTTCAGTTAATTGTATGGAAGCAGGTTGTTGTGAATATAAATATCCACAGATTAAAAAAACTACAACGCTTATAAAATCTCTTGTATGAATAATGACCTATTTTTTTTAAAGTTACAATTATGCATACGAGTAAGGCACAAAATTTTATAAAATAGCTGTATTTTTTTCTAAAATGATCAAATTTACTTTTGAATGAACAATGTAGATAATTGTCAGAAAGAGTATTCGGTTTGAATCTACACGTTATGTTAAAGCGAGTTCGACATAAAAACACAACAGTGGCATTATCTTTTCCGCAGTGTAGCATTGATTTTTCGTTAAAAATTTCTGAAGCCATGGAAGAAATTTAGAAAAATTGATGCGGTTTTGGTTTTTCTCCAAAAAAGAAAAAGCAAAAACACCTCTGGAAAAGCGCACTTTCTTTTGTTGATGCCTGTGCTGAACTTGATTCAGTATTCTTTGTGCGAGCAAAGAAAATGAAAGTAAAAAACTGAAATGTA
>JBCCLS010000219.1:0-6161 GCA_039026835.1 Bacteroidota bacterium
CGAATTTCAAGTGGGAGTCAATTCCTGGGGCGAGAGGGGAAGAATCAATTCCTGGGAGTAGACGGGAAGAGTCAATTCCTGGGGCTAGAGAGGAACAGTCAATTCCTGGGGCTAGAGGAGAAATTTTTTAGACGGACGTAAGCATAGTTTTCACTTTCTGTCAAATGATCGTGTGGAAACTGCCGTAGAAAATTTCACCGAACGGAAAGACATCAATTTGATCATTATGGCTGCCAAAAATTTGAACTATTTCAAACAAATTCTATTTCACTCAAAAGTAGACAATATAAGCTATCATCGAAATATTCCATTTTTAATTTTGCACGAGTAATTTATACCTTCTGAGCTGATAAATATCATAGTTTTTTGAATCTTGACACTGTACTTTTATCCTAAGAAACTAAACAAAGTACAGCGATGAAAAAAATACTATTACCCACCGATTTTTCTGATAATGCTTGGAGTGCTATCGTTTACACGCTAAAGTTATATCAGCACGAAACCTGTAAATTTTATCTTTTAAACACACAAAAAGTAGCTTCTTCACGTATTTCAAGCTTTTCTAATAAATTGCTCGCAACCATGCTGGAAAATGCTAAAAAAGAGGTGTTGGCACTAAAGAAACAAATTGAAACGACCCATGCCAACAGCAATCACGAATTTGAAGTCATCGTAAGTCTAGGCGATTTGGATGATGCTATTGAAAGCTGTGTGCATGCCAACGCTATTGATTTGATCGCGATGGGAACCAAAGGTGCTACAGGAGCCAAAGGAATTTTATTTGGAAGCAATACTGCAAAAATTTTCAAAAAAATAAACACCTGTCCAATCCTAGCCATTCCCAACGATTACGAATTTAAAGTTCCCACTCAGATCGCTTATCCATCAGATTTTAATCACAATTGCGATGCGCAGGAATTGCATTACTTGAAATTAATGGCTGGCTTGTACAATTCTAAAATCAGAGTCTTTCACATCAATGAGAAAGAAAAGTTGAGCGCGACCCAAGAAAACAATCTCAACACATTGAAAGCTTATTTACAGGAACATGAACACAGTGTACATTTTATTCCATCCTATTCCAGCAAAGAGGAAAGTATTCACGATTTTGTAGCAGAGTTGGATATAGAAATGCTGGCAATGGTGCATTATACGCACGGTTTCTTTGACAGCATTTTGCGCGAACCCGTCATCAAAAAGATTGCCTTTAATCTAAGCGTGCCGTTGCTTGTTATTCCGGAGTAGCCTCATCAATGTCATAGGATTTTTTTCTGTGTGCTATTCACTTTAAAATGTATATTTTTAAATTGATTTCAGTTTGATCTAAAATAAAAAGAGCTAGTTTTGTCTTTCCCGCAAAGGCAGAAATCGCTCGAGATATTTCTTAGCATTATGAGCAGCTGAATCCAGTTTAGCTTGACGAAACTTCTGATTAAAATCTAACTTCTACACGAGTCAAAAAAGACCATACGCAACAGGAGCTGCACTTCATCACTTTTTCATGTGGAAAACCGTAATCATATTACAAAAAATGTTTTCATTTTTACATAAGATATGCCCATGAAAAAACGTTATGAAGTACATAGACACGCCCGAATTTCTTAAAAAATTTAACATTAAAAACATTTTCTTATATTTAGTACAGATTCGCATTACATGAAGTAGAGAGCAATTTTTTATTTGATTTTAATCCAATAGTTACCCATACAAAAACAGCAATATATAATGTATACGTCCCTTAGAATCCTTGCGTTGCTTCTTCTATGCTTCGCTGCTACTTCTGTTGTAAAAGCTCAAGATGTTGATACACAAGGTAATTTGTGGGTTTTCACCATGGACAAAAGTCGGTCGATGACCAAAACTAGTCCTAATTATAAAAAGCATGTGTTTGACAAACTTTTGGATACTGCGCTCTTTTCTGAAATAAATTTTGATACGGATACTTTTATTTTTTACAACAGCGGTATTGTATATTATGATGCTAAAAAATTCAATAAAGATGTCGCGCGTGCGCGATTGATTCGAGAAAATTCAAGTAGAACTAGCTTTTTGGATGCCTTTATCAGAATTCCTGAGAAAAGTCAAAAACCTATGCAGTTTAAAGATGCAAAAGCTTTTGAAGCACATTTTAGAGCGATGCATAATGTGTGGGATTTTAAAAACTTTCCGTATTGCTATTCGTTTGTCTCCTTAATTCAGCCAATGTCATTGGCAGCTGTGTTGAGAGATCACAAAGACTTAGATTTACAACAATTTCAGCATATTATTTTTTGTAGCATTACTGACGATGCTGACCAAAATGATCAATGGTTGCAGGATTATAAAACCGTTCGGAAATACATTGGCAACAAACAGCAAGAGATTGATAGCATTTTGAGTAATTTAATGTTCAGTGAGTTCAATGGTAATAGCAAAGGGTTGGGATCGTTTTTATCCACGGTACCTACTATCGAAGAAAATGACAAACCAAAATTGTTTGCGTCTATCTATAAAACGCGACAAGGACAGACAGAAAAAGCTACCAAAGATGCCATCAAAGTAATGACCGAACATCGCGATACCATTTCAGTGAGACTGAGAGCATTCCTTACGCAAATTCATTTGGTAAAGTTAGAAGCTATTCTTGTCAATGACGAATTGGTGCAACTGCCATATCCGTTACTTTTGAAAAAAGATACCATCCAAAAAATTCCTTTGAAACTCAACCGGTTCTCCAGCAATACCATTACATTCCGCGGAATTGGACAACGTATTTACAGCGACAGTTTGTTGGGTAAGCGTATCAAAAAAGTGATTATCAATGAAAATCACGGAGGTATTTTTGCGGTAAATTCTCCTTTTCATCACACTTGGCTTTACAGAATTGGTGCAGCAATTACCTTGTTATTACTAAGCTGGCTTGCCTATTTTTTATACAAATTGTATCAACCAAAGTGTATCATTATTGGTCCAAAAGGTGCAACGACGATTATCAAAAATGGTTTCAAACGACACAAGCAAAAGAAAAAAATCCAATATGCAAGTTTTACCAAAAATGAAGATACGTTTGCTTCTATAAAACTTAAAAATCATTTCATTACCAATGAGCAATTTCCTGTAGATCATCTCGCAGAAGAAACACAATGGATTACGGTAATTACTCGAAAGAGACCTTTATTTATAAATAAAGACATTGATGAATTGTATTTTGATAAAGGAGATGAAAAAAATGAACAAGGCACGGAAACCGAGTATCACGAAAAAATTAGAAAAAAATATGGAAAGCGATATGCCATAAGTTTTGTGCCATATCCAGCAGTTGATACGGTCTTCTCATTTACTATGAAAGATGATTCATTACAAAACGAATACAACATTCTTGCAGCTAGCATTGATCCTTCGGAAGACAATACGACCGTTGAACATCAAAATGCAAATATGATTAGTACTGTGTTTTTGCACAACGAAATACCTACACAAACTGAATTTATGATGGTGTGCAATCGCATGCAACATAACAATATATCATTGTTGTACATCAATCTTATTCAAGCGTATTCACTCAAAACATTTTCACCTATCAAAGTTTTGAAGCAATACAAAATACAAATTGATGCGACGGACGATGTAGAACAACTCATCAATCATGAAAAAGCAGCATTGGAAAAAGAATTGAAACATTCACACAAAAAAGTACTACTCAAAGTATTTCACGGCAAAGAAAATACGCCTGACACCATGCTGTCAATTCAGTATCCGTTTTTCCCTGTCAACTTATCACTGTGTTCCAAAGAAGAATTTGGCGCTACGGTACGACTTCCGTTGTTTGATTCTATTTCGTATCCTGCTGATACTGTGGAAAACAATCAAATTCGTATCAAAATTGAACGTCCAAGTGATGTAACAATTAAATCATTTTCCATACAATTAGTATGGCATCCACATGCAACTATATACGATATGCATGTAAAAGACCGAAGAGCATATGCGATCAACGGAGAAAATTATATGGATATCGGAAATCCTGATACCATTACGCTTGAATTAATAAAAGATAACCATCAATACCATATAGATTGTCAAGCACTGGAGTATCCTACCAACGTTCTCGACTATTTTTATAAATCAACCTATAATGAATAATAGATTTTTACCTATTAAAATTGCTAACAAAGAACTATCTGTCAACCTAAGTATTGATCCAAAAACTTGGTACGATCCTGCTTTTGTGGTTTTCAATGGCTATAAAAAACTACTCCTAACCATCAAGGAAAAAGCTGCTATTATTCCTCCACAAAAGAATATTGGCAAACTAAATCCACGCGGATTGGATGAAAAGCTTTCTACTATCAATGGCATTCCTGTGTGGGATGTAGTGATTGGTTTGGGCGATACTTCCGAAGATGAAAAAGGTGGTTTTGGCAAACATTTTACCGCAACAGTAAACAACACTCGAAAAGAAGGATTGCAACTAAATTTTACAGGAAATAGCATTCGAACCTTGCAAGATTGGGGCGCAATTCATGTACATTTTAAATACAAGGAAACCAAAGAGGAAGAAATTCGTTTGGGCTCGTGCTTTATCATTGTAGGCAAAAAAGAAGACAAATTTGGAAACCTAAACATCGACTTGGGTTCAGAAGCGACACAAATGGCGTATTTACCTATCGAAAAAAATGCGCCTGGTATTAGTCCCGTAGCGACCAACATTTCGATCATAAAAGAAATCAAAAAAGGCTATTCAAAATTACATGTAGGTGACGACAAAACGGAATACATTCAGCGCGACAAAACCGATAAGGATTTATACAAAACTGGAAAAATTATTTACAAGCGCAAAGGAAATTTAGCGCAAAGCTATGACGATCCTTCCTCTGTGTTGGCATTGTTGTCAGACAGAGCTTTTCTTGATCCAACGCAGATTGCTAACTATAACAAAGCTAACAATGCGATGCTTTGGGATTGGAAAACGTACCAACGTGATTACACAGGAACTGCCAATGTTACCGACGAAAAGGAAACGTATATTGAAAAAATTCAGGACAATCTCACTATGATTGGCAACCTAAAACTAGCATATTTAGATCCTAATTCAGGCAGCATTGGTATTGAGCTAGAAAATCTGGATTCGATGAGTAGCACGCAAAGTGAGGATAATTTGGTAGAATTGATCTCATATATTTACCAAATCTTGATTGGAATTGGCACACGCGAAATGAAAAAAGGCAAAGATGCCTTATTCATGCGTTTGTTGTTGCTCATGCCAAATGTATATCATCAAGATCGTGTGAATATGATTTTGAGAATACTCAATGAAAAATTCAACAAAAAATTTATAGAACACTACTTTTTCCAAAAAAACGAGCAAGCGCTCACCGAAATTCCAATTGTCATAGAATCGTTTGCCATTTCTGAAAGTGACGCATCACTGATTGGTTTTTTGCGAAACAATACCTTGCGTGTCAACAAAAAACGGGAAGATGTTGCCTTAAACGATCGCTTTTTGATTATTGATGCCGGAAGAGGAACGATTGATTATTCTATTCTGGAATTTTTGGGAGAAGAAGATTACAGCTGTATAGATCGTGGCGGCATGGCAGGCGCGGGACAATATTTGACCAATATCTTTCTCAAAGCTGTAGGAAGTTTGTTTACCAAAAAATATGGGCATCCAGAAAAATACATTTCCTTTCTGGGAAAACTAGACATGCTACAAACATTGGTTTTGGAAGATTTCTTTGAACGCTTAAAAGCCAATTATTCCATTGAATACACCAAAGATATTGAAGAAGAAGACTTCTTTGCGCAGTTTTTAAAACACATCTACAAAGATGATGTACGACTCGCCATTGAAGCACTTCAAAACAGTTTTGACACCTTAGATCCTGAAAATGGTTGGATATTTACATTGGAACGTCCCAAGGAATTCATAGAAGCGCAATCTCAAGATTTGGTGACTGCACTGGTGGAAAATCTGGCAGAAGCCAACAAAGATAACATCATTCCTAACATCAAATATGTGGTGTTGAGTGGTCGTGGGATGAAGTTTAAATTATTCCAATCACAATTGCAAGCAGCATTAAAAGCAAAAGTTAAGTACAAGCCAAAACGCGATTGGTGGAATAGAATAAAAGGATACGATTCTGTAGTATTTCCCGATCCAATGGATTCAAAAGCATTGA
>JBCCLS010000220.1:0-6149 GCA_039026835.1 Bacteroidota bacterium
AGTACATTTCTCACGAAAGTGAACACACTTCACAAAAATCGCCGCTATTCTCAAGATATAAATACGCGCAAATCTTTCCATTTGCATGTTAAACAACTTCAATAATGTATTGACAATTTGTATGTAAAATAACCATGGAAAAGTGAAAGGTCGGAAACAGTTTCGGTCTTTTCTATTTTAGAGCGCTTCTTTGTAGCTTATCCAACGAGTGCAAACTATGTATCTAAAATCAAATAGTCAAACAAATCTACAAATCTAACGAGCCAACTCTACCAAATCCACTCCATCTCGGATTAATTGGGTCGTTTCTGGTCGTTGTGTTTGAATGGATTGTAAAGATTGTAAAATTTGCCGTTGCACATCTTCATTATCTTGTGTTAACTCATACAATTCAATCAATAATAGCCAATCTTTAGGATGGTTTTTGATAAGTTTCTTGACAATTTTTTTCAGGGAGACAGAAGTGTCTTTTCCAGTTCTAAAATCACGAACTTGTGCATACAAAGCTTCCAATGCTTCATCTTCTTTTGACTTTGGAATTTTCACAGTCAACGTATCCGATTTAAAATGCATCGTATCAAACGATCGGTAATCGGCAGCACCGGCAAAGGCTGAGACAATCTTTTTGCCCAACGCTAAATCAAACGTACCATATTCGGGTTTAAATAATACACGATCGCCATACGTGACGGTGCAATCCGTGAACTGAATTAAAATCAATTTACCATAAATATTTCGAATTCCAGTAATGTTTAAACCATCGACTTTAATACCGCTTTCATACTCAAACGAAATGCGTTCGCCATCATAAAAATTATACGCTTTCAAATCGCGCGGACTCATGTCTTCAATGGCTAAATTGATACCTTTTAATTTGCCTAAAGGCGAACTAAACCCATGTGGATGCATGGTGACGCCATGTCCAATCAATTCTTTTTCTCTATTGGATAATGCGGTAGGACCTTCAGTTCTAAAAAATATAACTTCGTTGTCTTCGTTGGTAATCATTTCGGTAAATACTCCAGAAACTTGCAGGCCTGTACTCAACTCAATTGTTCCTAACTTTTTGGATTCAATAAGTTTTCGTAACCCACGAAAACCACCTTTTCGCAGTGCCATGGTTTCGGTAAACTCTTCCAAGACTTGCATCAAATATGAAAAATCGGGTGTTACATACAATTGTGGTTGTGGTTGTGTAATGTCAAACTCTTGATAAGCGGCATCTACAGAATAGGGAATTTTTTTCACTTCATCTGACATGCACCATTTGCTTTCACCAATAGACGAAAGTAAGCCTGCACCATAAATTTTAGGATCTGTAACGGAACCGATCAAACCATATTCAACGGTCCACCAATGTAAATTCCGAATCATGGCCATTTCGGACAATTCTACTTTTTTGGCTTGCAATTCGTTTACGCGTTCTTCTGCAGCTTCAATTTCGATAGGAGTTGAACTTGGCGCTTCCTTCAAAATAGACAATTTACGCACAGCTTCATACATATCATTATCATGAGCAGATAAAATAGCTTTGGCACCAATTTCTCCAAAACGACGTAAATATTCAGCATAATCAGGATTTGCAATAATGGGCGCATGTCCAGCCGCTTCGTGAATAATATCGGGAGCTGGTGTGTATGAAATATGTTCCAACTGGCGAATATCGCTGGCAATGACCAATACTTTATACGCTTGGAATTCCATAAAAGCATTTGGCGGAATAAATCCATCAACTGCCACGGCTGCCCAGCCGATTTCCTTCAAAATTCGGTTCATGCCGTACATACTTGGAATGGCATCAATAGAAATTCCCGTTTGTTGTAAACCTTCTATATATGAATCGTGTGCTACAGTTTTTAAATACGAAACACTTTTGCGCATCACATAACGCCAAACAGCCTGATTGATGGGCGTATATTCATCATAATTTTGCGGTTTAATATACTGTTGTAAATGTGGTGGAAGTCTGTCTAATAACGGATTGGTTTCTATATTCTGGTCCATGAGGCAAATTTTCACAAAGCTATTAAATCATAAAATAGCAACGCAATAAAATGTAAAAATTCAACGTATTTTATAAAATATGTATCTTCACAAACGAAAAATTGCAACCATGACCCAAAAACCAGCTACTCGAAAAGAAGAAATTGTACACACTGCTGAAATGCTCTTCAAGAAAAAGGGATACAGTGCGGTAACAATGCGCGATATTGCACAGGCAATGGGAATCAAAGCAGCAAGTTTATACAATCATATTCAATCCAAACAAGAAATTCTTTCTGATATTATCATGAAAATTGGGGAGGAATTTACTGTGGGAATGGCCAAAATTGTGGCAATGGAAAATGCGACCAGTGTTGAAAAGCTCGAACGCATCATCAAACTACACGTGAAAATTACTGTAGAAAATCCTTCTCGAATGGCAACCATGAACAACGATTGGATGCATTTAGAAGAAGAGCTTGAATACTACTTACAACTACGACGCGATTACGAAGAAAGTTTTCGTCAAATCTTAAAAAAAGGAATTGAAAAAGGAGAAATTAAATCCGTAAATCCTGAAATCATACTATTTTCAATCCTTTCTACCTTGCGTTCGCTTTATCTGTGGCTTCCCAAAAAAGAAGACATCATCAAAGAAGATTTATTGGGGAAACTAAGCCAAGTATTGCTCACCGGAGTAATAGTTTAGCTATGGTAATTCCGTAAAATAATAACAGTATTTACATTATAAAATATACAGAAAAACCTTATTTTATTGTATAGACTCTTACCTATATTTAGTTTTTAATATAAATCTACCATACTATGAAGAAGAAACCTATGATGAGTTTGAGATTTCGTAAAAACAAAATCTCAAACTTAAATGCTATTGTCGTGGGCGGAATGCCACCACCGCCACCAGGAAGTAACACATGTCGCAAGCAAACAACTTATCTTACTTGTGGAGTCATTACATGTAACCATACATGTATTCAGACATGTTTTTAAATTCAGTAACCAAAAGTAAACGAAGAGTGCTCATTGTAGCACTCTTTTTTTTGCAAGATGTTGAATACCTTAAAGTTAAATTCTTGGTTGTTTTAGTAGGTTGGAATCAGTCTAAATTAATGAGTTGAAAAAAAAGGGTTTGCAAGTCAAACTAACAATTGTTAGTTTTGTATAAAATAATATCATTTTACCTATAAATTGGTGTAAATAAAAATTGCATGGCAGCATTTCATCAAATCGAAGTTGCTGAAGTATACAAAGAAACTTCAGATTGTACCGTAATTACGTTTGCTATTCCTGAAAATCTTCAGGAAACCTTTCAATATACGCAAGGACAATATCTTACGCTTCGAAAAATGATAAATGACGAAGATGTGCGTCGTTCCTATTCTTTATGCTCAAGTCCAATTGACAACGAATGGAAAGTTGCCGTCAAGCAAATTCCTGGAGGGCGATTTTCAACCTATGCCAATACTGAATTAAAAGCGGGCGATACGCTCGAACTCATGCCGCCATCTGGTCGTTTCTTTGTAGATGTAGATCCAAAAGGCAAAAAAAATTACATAGCTTTTGCAGCAGGAAGTGGAATTACGCCCATGCTTTCCATCATAAAAACACATTTAGAACTAGAGCCAGAAAGTACATTCAAGTTATTTTACTTGAATCGAACGGTAAAATCTATTATCTTTAAGGAAGAGATAGAGCAATTGAAAAACAGATACTTAGAGCGTTTCAACATCTTCTATTTCTTAACAAAAGAGCAACGAGATATCGAATTTTTAAACGGACGTTTCACACCGGAAAAAATTCAATTGCTCACCAGAATGTTTATTGATGTCAATGATACGGCAGATTGCTTTATTTGTGGTCCAGAAGAAATGATTTTTCTCATTAGAGACGAATTAGAAGCTGCCGGATTGCCCAAGGAAAATATTCATTATGAATTGTTTTTCTCTGGCGATAAAAAAGAACAAAGCAGAGACATTACCAAAATCTTAGAGCAAAAAGTAGACGGCACAGATGTCACTATTGTTGACGGTGGAAAGGAATTCCATTTTATTATGGAAAAAGAATTTGATAACATCTTGGATGGAGCGTTGGCTGCAGGTGCTGATTTGCCATACGCATGTAAAGGTGGTGTGTGTAGCACGTGCAAATGTCGCGTGCTAGAAGGTACTGTAGAAATGAAAATCAACTATGCACTCATTGAAGAGGAAGTCGCAAGTGGCTTGGTATTATCCTGTCAGGCGGTTCCAACCACAGAAAAAATTGTGGTCGATTTTGATGTGTAGTATAAACATAATTTGGGCGTTCCCTCCAATCAAAATTGGAGGTCGGGCTTTCGGTAGTCGCTCTCTTCGAGGAGCTTCAACAAAACCTCAAATGAATATTCACGATTTCCGATTTAATAGAAATCAAAATCAATGAGTAATCCCTAACGCAATATTTCCCGAGAAATCAGGAATCCCACGAAAGTGGAAAACATAAAAATCAAACGTCATGCTGAACTTGATTCAGCATCACACAAAAATAGAAAAAGAAAAAAACACGTAATGTCATATTGATCGCAGTCGAGATATAGTAGAGATTACAAATGCAACCAAAAATTCATAAACTATGAGTGAAGCAACAACAAACAACACAGGAAACGAGCGTAGTCTAAGTTTAGAAGAGATCTTTGACCAACGCATCGCTAATGATGAAAAAATTGAACCAAAGGATTGGATGCCGGAGAAATACCGAAAAACACACATCCGACAAATTTCGCAACATGCACACTCTGAAATCGTAGGAATGTTGCCAGAAGGAAATTGGATTACCAGAGCACCTTCATTGCGAAGAAAAGTGGCGTTGTTGGCAAAAGTACAAGACGAAGCTGGACACGGATTATACCTGTACAGTGCTTGCGAGACATTAGGAATCTCTCGTGAAGAGTTGTACGAACAATTGCATTCTGGAAAAGCAAAATATTCAAGTATCTTCAATTATCCAACAATTACCTGGGCAGACATGGGCGCTATTGGTTGGTTGGTAGACGGAGCCGCAATTATCAATCAAGTTCCATTGTGTAACACTTCATACGGACCATATGCGAGAGCCATGATTCGTGTATGTAAAGAAGAAAGCTTTCACCAACGCCAAGGATTCGAAATCATGATGACACTTTGCAACGGAACGGAAGTGCAAAAACAAATGGCACAAGATGCACTCAATCGTTGGTGGTGGCCAGCATTGATGATGTTGGGGCCAACAGACGATGTGTCTGTACACACAGCACAATCCATGAAATGGAAATTAAAGCGCAAAACCAACGATGAATTACGTCAACAATTCATTGATCAAACGGTTCCGCAAGCAGATATCTTAGGAATCACAGTTCCTGATCCAGACTTGAAATGGAATGAAGAAACAGGACATTATGACTTCGGAGAAATTAATTGGGACGAATTCTGGCAAGTGGTCAAAGGACACGGACCTTGCAACAAAGAACGTATGAATGCAAGAGTTGGCGCTTGGGAACGTGGAACGTGGGTTCGCGATGCAGCAATGGCATATGCTGAAAAGCAACAAGCCAAAAAAGAAAATCAAGCAAAAGCTGGGTAAATTGTTGAAAAAGAGTGTTGTGAAATCATCTCAATACTAAATACTCAAAACTCAATACTAAAAAGATGAACAAAAACTGGCCTCTTTGGGAAATATTCGTAAGAAGTAAAAACGGATTAGAGCACAGACATTTCGGAAGTTTGCACGCTGCTGATGCAGAAATGGCATTGGAAAATGCAAGAGACGTATACACACGTAGAAGTGAAGGCGTAAGTATTTGGGTGGTAGAATCCAAACATATTACGGCTTCAAATCCTCAAAACAACGGAGAAATGTTTGAGCCAGCACAAGACAAAATCTATCGTCATCCAACATTTTACGATTTACCAGATGATGTGAAGCATATGTAACGCTTTGCGTTATTCCCACGAAAGTGGGAATCTCTAATGTTACGAAATTGAACTTGAAATTGAATTTGAAATTGAATTTGAAAAATATTATACATGAATGTTTCTAAGTTCAATTTAACGGAAAGACTTGAAGATTTTGCGGCTAATGTGATTTTAATGTACAACGAAAAGCCAACTTCTTATGCAGGAGATTATTTAGCAAAA
>JBCCLS010000221.1:0-6146 GCA_039026835.1 Bacteroidota bacterium
AAATAGATGAAAATAACTGTTGTTGGAACAGGATATGTAGGACTAGTCACAGGAACGTGTCTAGCTGAAACAGGAAATGATGTACTTTGTGTCGATATAGACAAAAGCAAAGTAGCCCGAATGCAAAATGGTGAAGTTCCTATTTACGAACCTCATTTAGATATACTTTTTGAACGAAACATAAACGCAGGTCGTTTAAAATTCACTACCTCACTTGAAGAAGGACTTACGCATGGACAAATTATATTTTTAGCCTTGCCAACGCCTGAAGATGAAGACGGTTCTGCCGATTTATCGTATGTGCTTGGTGTCGCTGAAAATATTGGGAAACTGATGAAAGACTACAAAGTTATTGTTGATAAAAGTACAGTACCAGTTGGTACTGCCGATAAAGTAACAGAAGTAGTTGCAGCCCATGCCAAAGTAGATTTCGATGTAGTATCGAACCCAGAATTTTTACGTGAAGGATTTGCGGTAGACGATTTCATGAAGCCAGAACGTATCGTTATTGGTTCAAGCTCCGAAAGAGCTACCAAACTCATGGAACGTTTGTACAAGCCATTTGTACGTTCAGGAAACCCAATTTTGGTCATGGATGAAAAATCTGCTGAGTTGACCAAATACGCAGCAAACTCGTTTCTAGCTACGAAAATTACGTTCATGAACGAGATTGCTAACTTCTGTGAACGCGTTGGTGCAGATGTAGATAAAGTGCGTATTGGAATGGGAACAGACTCACGCATAGGAAAACGATTCTTATTTCCGGGAATCGGTTACGGTGGATCGTGCTTTCCAAAAGACGTAAAAGCGTTGCATAAATCAGGAAAAGACAGTCTGTATAATTTCCAAATTTTGGATGCAGTGATTCATGTGAATAACAAGCAAAAAACGGCGCTCATTCCAAAAGTATTGAATCATTTAGGAGAAGATTTATCTGGAAAAACCATTTCCATTTGGGGATTGGCGTTTAAACCAGAAACAGACGATATTCGCGAAGCACCATCATTATATATTATTGATGAATTATTACAACGCGGCGCTAAGCTCAAAGCCTTTGATCCAGAAGCAATGGACAATGTGCAACGAAAATTAGGAGACAAATTAGAATATGCAGACAGCATGTACGAAGCCATTGAAAACACAGATGCTTTAATTATCTGTACCGAATGGAGCATATTTAGAACTCCAAATTTTCAAAAACTAAGAGAAAAACTAAACCAGCCGATCATTTTTGACGGTAGAAATTTATATGACGTAGCAGAAATGGAGCGTGAAGGATTTACCTATTTCTCCATTGGACGCAAAGAAGTTTTATAAACCAAAAACCAACCAATACTATGCAACGAATTCTAATTACAGGAGCCGCCGGGTTCTTAGGTTCACACTTATGTGATCGCTTTATTGATGAAGGCTTTCACGTGATTGGAATGGACAATCTCATCACAGGAGATATGCGTAATATTGAGCATTTATTTCACCTGGAAAATTTTGAGTTTTACCATCACGATGTCACCAAATTTGTGCATGTTCCTGGGAAACTAGACTATATATTGCACTTTGCTTCACCGGCAAGTCCTATAGATTATTTAAAAATTCCAATTCAAACCCTAAAAGTAGGTTCGCTTGGAACGCACAATTTATTAGGATTGGCTAAAGAGAAAAAAGCACGCATTTTAATTGCCTCTACTTCCGAAGTGTATGGCGATCCGTTAGTGCATCCGCAACACGAAGAGTACTACGGAAACGTAAATACGATTGGTCCGCGCGGTGTGTATGACGAAGCCAAACGCTTCCAAGAATCCATTACCATGGCATATCATCGTTTTCACGGATTGGAAACACGCATTGTGCGTATTTTTAATACCTACGGTCCAAGAATGCGATTAAATGACGGACGTGTAATTCCTGCGTTTATTGGTCAAGCGTTGCGTGGTGAAGATTTAACCGTCTTTGGCGATGGTTCGCAAACACGTTCATTTTGTTACATCACAGATCAAATCGAGGGAATTTATCGATTGTTGATGAGTGACTACACGACGCCTATTAATATTGGAAATCCGCATGAAATTACCATTCGCGATTTTGCAGAAGAAATCATCAAACTTACGGGAACTACTCAAAAAGTAATTTATAAAGAATTGCCTGTAGACGATCCGCTACAGCGAAAACCAGACATTAGAAAAGCCAAAGAAATCTTAGGTTGGGAACCTAAAGTAGATCGCAGCGAGGGAATGCGATTGACCTACAACTATTTTAAATCACTACCAGAAAGCGAGTTATTCAAAAAAGAACATAAAGATTTTTCAACATATACAAGAATGTAATACATGCATGTTAAAGGAAGATACTCATGGCTCTTACGGCCATTTTTTGTGGTGTTCGATTTGTGCGTCATCAACATTCTTGTCTTCTTCTTTTTTAGCTTTAACGATCAGGATTTATATTTTTTTGAATCGAGTTTTTGGAATAATAAGCACTTATTATTCATCATTTACACTATCATTTTTTGGCCGTTATCCGCGTTTTTTCTTCGATTTTACAACGTATATCGATTCACATCTGTACCACAAATACTTTCGTTGCTCATTAAACAATTATTGGCGTACACGCTGATCATGTATGCGTTTATCGGAATCTTTCGTAGTATCAATGTGCAAGCGTTTGTTACGTTTGAATACCTGATGCTGAGTTTTGGAATTATTGGACTGGGCAAAATAATTGGTTATTACGGATTGAAAAAATTCCGTGCGGTATTAGACGGAAACATTCGTAGGGTCATCATTATTGGTTTTAGCGCTGGTGCGCAAGAATTGGAACGCTTATTTCGAAACAAAAAAGAATTGGGCTACAAACTTTTAGGCGTATTCAGCGATCGACAAAACGGACGAATTACAGGAACTATTGAAGACAGTTTTAAATTCATAGAAAAAGAAAAAGGAATTGACGAAATTTACTGCGCTATCGATGATATTTCTGAAAAACATGTCAACGATTATGTGAAATATGCGAGTATGAATATGATCAACATCAAGTTCATTCCCAATACTAAAAAGTTGATCACCAAACGACTCAAAACGGATTATTACAACTATTTGCCTGTATTGTCTATTCAAGAAGTTGCACTCAATAACAACCTGAATCGCTTTATAAAACGCACCTTTGATGTTGGTTTTTCCTTGCTTATTATTATCTGTATTCTTTCGTGGCTCATTCCACTCATGGCAATTTTGATCAAACTAGAATCCAGAGGTCCAGTATTTTACAGACATGTTCGCAATGGAATCAATTATAAAGAATTTACCTGTTATAAATTCCGATCCATGGCACATAACAACAGTGCAAGCTACGAGCATGTAACGGAGAAAGATTCTCGAGTTACACGCATTGGGCGCTTTATTCGAAAAACAAGTATTGATGAATTGCCGCAGTTTTTTAATGTGCTCAAAGGCGATATGTCTGTCATAGGTCCGCGACCGCATATGATTCCGTATACCAAAGAATACGCTAAAAAAATTGACAAATACAACTTCGTATTTCGGCACAGTGTAAAGCCTGGAATTTCAGGATTGGCGCAAGTAAAAGGCTATCGTGGCGAAATTAAAAACGATGAAGACATTATCAATCGTATCAAATATGATATATTTTACATTGAAAATTGGTCGTTGTTTTTGGACATAAAAATTATCTTTGAAACGGTTCTTAACATTCTCAAAGGAGAAAAAAACGCTTACTAGCAATGCGTGCACCTTTAATTTCCGTCATTACACCTACATACAATGCTGAAACATTTATTTCGGATACCATCGATTCTGTTCGTGCGCAAAGTCATACGAACTGGGAACTCATTTTGGTTGATGACGCTTCGTCAGACAGAACTGTAGAAATTTTGAAATCGTACGCAGCGATTGATGATCGTATCAAAATACACATTCTGAAAACCAACTCAGGAGCAGCTATCGCACGAAATACAGCGATAGAAAAGGCATCAGGCGCATATATTGCTTTTTTAGATGCAGATGATTTATGGAAGCCAGAAAAGCTCGCAAAACAAATCGCATTCATGCAAGAAAAAGACATTGCGGTTAGTTTTTCAAGCTACGAACTCATGGATGAATCGGGAAGATCGCTTGGCAAAATGGTCAAAGCCTTGCCTAAAGTAGATTTTTCTAAAATGCTTAAAAGTAACTATATAGGCAATTTAACAGGAATGTACAATGCCGAAACTTTGGGCAAAGTATACATGCCAAACATTCGCAAACGCCAAGATTGGGCACTGTGGCTTACGTTGGTCCAAAAAGTAGGTTTTGCCTATAGTTTAGCAGAACCTTTGGCAAAATATCGCATGCGCGAGGATTCAATTTCGTCCAATAAACTAAATTTATTAAAATACAATTATACTATTTACAGAAAGGCACTTAAATTTGGGACTTTCAAATCGTGCGTGTATTTGCTTCGATTTTTAATAGAACATTTCTTTATAAAACCACAACAAACAGTACAACTATGAACATTTTAGTGTTAGGATCAGGCGGAAGAGAACATACATTAACATGGAAATTGGCGCAAAGTCCGCGCGTTCACAAACTATTTGTCGCACCGGGAAATGCTGGAACGGCTGCCATTGCAGAAAATGTTGCCATCAGCGTAACAGATTTTGAAGCGATCGGACATTTTTCTGTAAAAAATAACATAGATATGGTTGTGGTTGGTCCGGAAGATCCTTTAGTCAAAGGAATTCACGATTACTTTTTGAATGATGATGCACTGAAAGGAATTCACGTGATTGGTCCGCAACAAGAAGCAGCGGAGCTGGAAGGTAGTAAGGAATTTGCCAAAAAATTCATGATGCGTCATAACATTCCAACAGCGGCGTACGAAAGCTTTACCAAAGAAACCGTTGAAGCGGGATGTGAATTTTTAACGACACTCAAACCACCGTATGTTCTTAAAGCAGATGGTTTGGCTGCTGGAAAAGGTGTGTTGATCATTAACGATTTGGAAGAAGCACAAGCTTCTTTACGAGAAATGTTGGTAGCTGCCAAATTTGGTGATGCAAGTGCCAAAGTGGTTATTGAAGAATTTTTAGACGGTATTGAGCTGAGTTGTTTTGTCATTACAGATGGAAAAAACTATGTAACGCTTCCAACAGCGAAAGATTACAAACGTATTGGCGAAGGCGATAAAGGATTGAATACTGGTGGAATGGGCGCGGTTTCGCCTGTACCATTTGCAGATGCGGAATTTATGGAAAAAATAGAAACACGTATCATCAAACCGACAATTAACGGTCTTCAAAAAGACAACCTACCGTACAAAGGATTTGTTTTCATCGGACTGATTAAGGTTGGAAATGATCCGTATGTGATAGAATATAATGTGCGTATGGGCGATCCGGAAACGGAGGTAGTCATTCCACGTTTATCAACCGATTTGGTAGACATTCTAGAAGCAGTAGGAACGCAGTCATTGGACCAAATTGACTTACAGATTAAAGCGGAAGCGGCAACGACGATTATGGTGGTTTCTGGTGGTTATCCTGAAGCGTATGAAAAGGGAAAAGAAATTACGGGTATTGCAAGTATTGAGGATTCTATTGTATTTCACGCGGGAACCAAACTGGAAGGCGAAAAAGTAGTAACCAATGGCGGAAGAGTTATTGCCATTACATCTTATGCGGATACGTACGAAGAAGCCATAAAAAAATCTTATCAAAACATAGCAAAACTACATTTTGATAAGATGTATTATAGAAAAGATATTGGCTTTGACTTATAGATAAGAATGTGCCGTTGAATCTTTGTTTTCTTCGCCGCTATCGTTGAATTTTTTCAATTGTAATACCCAATAGGTAATGGCACCTGCGCAGATTAACATAAAAATCCAGTTGATGCTATTTGCCAACGTCCAACTTTCCAATTCCATTGCGCGTAAGGCATTAAAAGGAAGAAATAAAATTTCTTCAAATAAATATCCAATTCCTTCAAATAAACTTTTCATCGATAAATCATATTATATTTACACTACAAAAATATAAAAACCTAAAATGATAACAAGCGTTTTTGGGAAATCAAAACCAATAAATTTTATTATTTGTGCAGTCATATTGTTGCTGTACTTTGTAATATACTTATTTTCAGGAACTAAAC
>JBCCLS010000222.1:0-6136 GCA_039026835.1 Bacteroidota bacterium
ATAATACGCATGTGCGCAATCCAATACAAAGCTGTGACTAAAAAACTAACTACAAGCCCAATAAAACTAGGAATTCTATTTTCTAAAATTTGTCCTAAATCTTGGGTCATTGCTTCTTCTGAATTCGGAATGGCAACCTCTAATACGAGTAATGTCATTGCAATAGAAAAGACAGCATCACTAAAGCTTACTACACGCGATTTTTCAAATTTAATTGGCTCCATACACTACAGTTTTCTCAAATATACTATTTATTGGCAAAAAGAAAATGAACTGTCACTATTGCGTAATTAGAAGTTTCAAAGTACAATTCTAAAAATAACGTACTCTGTAACATGACAGTAAAGTAAAATCAGTAAAAAAAATTCCTAGAATGACTTGAATGATTTTAGATTTTTAAACGTATCAACTCGTAAACTTTGCTATCTTTGTGCTACAAATGAAAAGTATCAGCTTCATACTCGGAATTCTCAGGTTAGCACTTGCTTTAAAACCTTGTGTTGATGGTTTCTGCGTTGAAGATACTGCTACTGAAATTTGTGCAGATCATGTCTGTGATCTTGAAAAATCGCAACAAGAACACAATGATACGCATGACGATTCTTGTGCAATGTTTTGTGTGTGTAGTTGTTGTGGAGTATTAGTAGTGCATCAAGAATTGCCTATTTTTACCATTACTTCCAAAACAAAAATTTCTACCCAAATCAATTCTCATTACGAATCACACTACCGATTCGATATGTTATTTGCCATCTGGCAACCGCCACAATTTGTAAGTTAATCTTTCAAGAAGCTGTAAACAAGCAACATACAGCCTCTAAAATTTAGTATAACTTACAAATATAATACCTATGCAACTTCGAATATGGAGCGTATTGCTCTTGTATATTTTTTGCGGATTTGTCAACGCACAAAACAATGACATTACCATTAAAGTCTTTGATGAACATGAAAAAGAAGCCTTGCTTGGCGCGAATGTTTTGTTTGAAGATTTACAAAAAGGAGCCATTACCAATATAGATGGAATAGCCACCTTTACAGGACTTCCAAACGGTGTTCACAAACTGATGATCTCTTTTGTGGGATACGAAACGATAGAAACTACCATTACACTATCTACGACTTCCGAACTGATTTTTTATATGGAAGAAGCACACGGAGAATTAAATATTGTCACCATTGAAGCTACTCGTAGTACACGTGACATTCGACGTATTCCTACACGTATTGAAGTGATTGGTGGCGAAGAACTTTTTGAAAAAAATATGATGAATCCGACCAATATTTCCATGGTATTGCGCGAAAGTACCGGAATTCAAATGCAACAAACTTCACTAAGTAGTGGAAATCAAAACATTCGAATTCAAGGATTGGACGGACGTTACACGCAGCTTTTACGCGATGGTTTTCCTATTTACGGCGGATTCTCAAGTGGATTAAGCATCATGCAAATTCCACCATTGGACTTAAAACAATTTGAAATTATCAAAGGAAGTGCTTCCACGTTGTATGGTGGCGGCGCGATTGCCGGTTTGGTAAATTTAGTGTCTAAATCGCCCGAATACGAACCCGATTTAGACTTTATGTTTACCCAAACAAGTGCTTGGGGAAGTACCTTAAATGCATTCTACAGCAAGCGAAACGACAAATATGGTGTAAGCTTGTATGCTTCTGGAAACTACCAACAAGTATTTGACCCGGAAGATGATGACTTTAGTAACTTGCCTGAAACAACTTCTATCACGTTTAATCCAAAGTTTTATTACTATCCTTCGGAAAAAACTACCTTTTGGATTGGACTTAATGGAACGTACGACGATCGAATAGGAGGTGACGTGGAAACAATAGAAAATGGACGAAATGGTATTCATCAATACACAGAAGAAAACATTTCTAAGCGACTAAGCAGTCAGGCAGTGTACACCACAAAACTCGATTCTACGCGTGTATTAACCTTGAAAAATAGCTTTTCATACTTTGATCGTGAGCTAAATGTTCCTGACATGCAGTTTAAAGGCTCACAATTGAATTCCTTTAGTGAGGCTACAATACAACATACATATGAAAAAATAGATTGGACACTAGGAGCCAATTTATATACGACTAGTTTTGATGAAGATGACAGTGTAGTATTACAACGCGATCAAGATGATGTAACGCTGGGATTCTTTTCAAATGCTAACTTTGACTTAACAGATAACTGGATTTTAGAAGCAGGATTACGAACTGATTTTGCGAGAGGTTGGGGAATTTTTGTTTTGCCGAGAGTTTCGTTGCTCTATAAAAATGATGCAGGATTTTCGAGTCGACTCGGTGGTGGATTGGGATATAAAACACCTGATCTCTTTACGGAAGAAGCTGAATTTGTCAATTTTGAAAACATTCTACGCATTGATGAAAATAGCTTAAACGCCGAACGCTCGTATGGTGTAAATCTAGATTTTAATTACAAAACCAAGATTTTTGATGATACGGTTGGTTTCTCAATCAATCAACTATTTTATGCAACAGCAATTGACAATGGATTGTTATTAAACTTGAATGCGGATAACTTTTTTCAATATGAAAATGCAGACGGATTGATCTTAACACAAGGAGCAGAGACCAACATTAAATTTTCATACAACGACTTTAAATGGTTTGTAAATTACGCACTAATTGATACTAAATTAAGGTATTTGCCTGGAAATCCACAAAAACCATTGACAGCGAAACACAACGCTGGAAGTGTACTTATGTATGAAACTAGCAAATGGCGTTTGGGATTTGAAACCTATTATACAGGCTCACAATTTCTATCAAATGGTACCGAGACAACCGATTTCATCACCATGGGATTCTTAGCAATGCGTAACTTTGAATGGGGCGGAATCTATGCAAACTTTGAAAACTTTACCGATCGTAGGCAAAGTCGTTTTTCTCCTTTGGTGTTGCCACCTCACGAAAATCCGACATTTCCAGAAATATATGCGCCAACGGATGGTTTTATTCTTAGTGTAGGAATCATCATTAAGCCTTTTGGAAACAAACATGCACATCACGATGATCACTAATGTTTTAATGTGTCTATTTGATACATTTTTAAATTCACAAATTACTATATGACAAAAAGCCCGATTTCACATCGGGCTTTGACATATTTAGTAGTAAAAAGTGCTAACGAATCATCTTCGTGTCACAGTTTCTTTTTCAAAAGTGGAGACTTTCAATTTTCCACTTCGGTTGTTGACTTTGTAATGAATGACTACCTTTTCTGAGCTTCCTTTGCAATTTTCTAAAACTGTATAGTTTCCTTCATGTAATGAAGCGTGCAGCATTATGGAGCCGAGTAATTTATCATCGTATGTAGAGTGGTTCACCTTTACACAACGATCTTTATTGAATATGATAACACTATCAATTTGAATGTCAGTATCATTAAAGCGCATGATCTCAAAAGAATATTGTGTGTACGGTTTTGCACTTTCAACACCTTGCACAACCTTTTGCTTTATTGATGACAAAAGATGAATTCCTTCGTTGCATGCAATGATATTGAGTGTAATGGTACACAGAATCAATAAGATCAGAAATCGCTTCATTAATTCACTACAATTTTCTTGGTAAGACTTTTTCGGTTATTGGTTACTTTTATAAAATACAAACCGCTTGCATAACCTGATAAATCCACTTTTTCTTCAGTAGCTGATGTTTCTATTTCTCTAACTACAGAACCGATAAGATTATAGACCAAAATGTTAGAATCTCCTGATAAATTATTCAGCCTAACGGTAAAAGTTTTGTTTACTGTCGGATTTGGATATACTTGTACAGCATTGGAAGCCAACTGTCTGTCTTCAACAGATAATGAATTCTCATCGATGGCAACTTCCCAAACACCACGACCATACGTAGCTGCTCTTAATTTTTCTGTTGCATAATGAATTTCAATATCATTTACAATCACATTTGGTAAGCCTTGTCCAAGTCGTACCCAATCGCCCGCAGAATCTGTTCGGTAATACACACCTAAATCTGTCGCTAAGAATAATTCACCATCTGTAGTACCTGTTTTATATAAAATTTTGTGCGTTGGAATGTTTGGCAAACTTCCTGTAATATTTGTCCAAGTAATTCCACTATTGGTAGATTTGTATACTTTTCCGTTTAAATACCCTGAATAGGCGATATATACTTCCGCAGGATTTGTAGGATTGACTTCTATACTTTTTACATTTCCAGGTTGTGGCAATCCGAGCGTGGCCCAAAAAGCACCGCCATTATTAGTTCTTCGTAATGTATTTCCTCCAGAAACATAAATTACATTTGGATCGGAAGGTGCGATAGAGATAAACTCAATAGTACCTGCATTTGAATTTAAATCAGTCCAAGTTGTGCCGCGATCTGTAGAGCGATAAATATCATTAAAACCTCCGTAAATTGTGGTTGGAATGGTAGGATGAATTTCCAATTCCCACACAAATGGCGCTCCAAAAGGCGTACTTAAAAATTGAGAAGAAGCAAAACCATTGGTTGTTCTAAACATAATTCCTGCCTGACTACATGTCCAAGCAATATCACTGTTTGAGTAATCCCATAAACCTTCAACGCCATCACTTCCTGGATTTCGACCAATCCAATCAGTTCCGTCAAATTGTCCAATGTCATTGTCTTGTGCACCTGCAATCAACAAGTTTGCATTTTGAGGTGTTCCTGAAACATTGTAATACTGTGTAATGGCGATTCCAGATGATAAATCTGTCCACGGATTGTTTAATTGTGCATCACCAATAAAGATGCCGCCATCATTCACAGAGATTGCTGTGTTTGTTCCCGGAACAAATTTCATATCGTGATGATCGGAATGTACATAGAAATATGGATTTCCATTCACCCAATATCCGTCTAAATATTTCTCCCAGTTTTGTCCGCCATTCGTAGAACGCCAGCCATCAATTCCGCCTGCCAACACCAAGTTTTGATCTACTGGTGAAATGGCCAAAGTAACATTGTAGCCTCCTTGCGAACTGTAGCCACCAATGCTAGAAAGAAATGTCCAGGTAACTCCATCATCAATAGAACGTCTAATGCGTCCTAAATCATCTATGGTTAAAATTAAGTCTGAATTTGCATCTGTAAGGGCAAGATCTACACGACGATTTGGACTCACAGTCGCAATTAAATTCCACGTAACTCCATTATTATCTGATCGATAGAAACGTCCTCTGCGTGAAGTCGCATAAAGAATGGTACTGCTTCCAAATTTGTATTCAATATCGTTAAAGATGGCATTATTTTCAGTATACACATTTGTCCATGTAGCACCGCCATCTGTAGTTCTTTTAATATTGTTTCGGGTGGTGGCAAAAACGGTATCAGGATTGTTTGGATCAATTAATAGTTTGCTAATTATATCGTTTTGAACTAAGGTGAAGTTTAATCCTGTCAGATTCCAATTGGCGCCGCCATCTGTAGTTTTTAATACTCCAATTGATCTGTTTTGAAAACCATCTGCATCACCTGTAGCAGCATAAACCGTATTGGTATTTGTAGGATTGATTACGATATCTGAAATTCCCATATTTGGAAAGGCATCACCTTGTGGTGTCCATGTCATTCCTGCATCTGTAGTTTTCCAAACGCCGCCGCTCGGAGCGCCAATATACATGGTATTGGTATCATTTCCTGTAAATGCAACGGCGTTGATGCGTCCCATTCCAGGATAAAAACTAATGTTAGATACTGGAAATGTAGTAGGTCCGAGCAGACTCCAGTTGACTGTAGCCACATTTTCACTATTGGCAACCGCAGTAGCGTGTCGGGCTTGTTCTGACATCCAAAGGTTTGCTGTATGCGAAGCTGGCATAAAGCGTCCGTTGGGAAGTACACGGTCTTTCCAAAATGCTTTCCAGCGTTCAAATTGTTTGATTTGTTTTTTGCTTCTTCGATCTTCATTGTTCAGAATAGGCATCAATAGTTGACTTTCTTGCTGTACAATTTCAAAGTAGTTACTGTCTTCATTTAACACAGCTGACCGATATTTTTGAGCATTTAATTCGACAGAAAAGCTAAAAAAGATGATTCCCGTCAAGGCAAAGTAAAGTTTCTTCCTCATTTAGGTGTAGTTTAGTTTTAGGTTGATTAACAATTTCTTTGC
>JBCCLS010000223.1:0-6097 GCA_039026835.1 Bacteroidota bacterium
AAACAAACTCTTTATATTAATGATGTGCTTCTTCTACAGCCATACCAATAAATAATGCTGATAGCATGGTAAAAATATATGCCTGTAAGAACGCAACTAATATTTCAATTAATCCAATCAAAAGCGATAACACTAATGATAATCCTGTAGCTCCAACTGTTCCTAAATCTTTCTTAAGGATAAACATGATTGCAATTAAACTCATGACAACAATATGTCCTGCTGTAATGTTTGCAAACAAACGTATTAATAAAGAGAAAGGTTTGATAAGGAAAGCTCCTGCCAATTCAATAACTGCTAGTATTGGTTTTACGAATACTGGAATTCCGTCCATCCACAACATGTGTTTCCAGTAGTGCTTGTTTCCACTTGCTGTATAAATTACTAGAGTGAAAATTGCCAATGCAGCCGTAACTGCTATTTGACCTGTTACGTTAAACCCTAAAGGTGTCAATCCAGCTAAATTTAATAACCAGATAAAGAAAAATACTGTTAGTAAGTATCCTGTAAATCTTCTGTAATGTTTTTCTCCGATATTTGGGCGTGCAATTTCGTCTCTAACATAAATCACCAATGGTTCTAAAACACGGCTAAATCCTGTTGGAATTTGTTTGGTTTTGTACTGTTTTGCCAATCTTGTAAACCAGAAAAACATTAAAAGTCCTACAACTAAAATTCCAAATACACTTTTTGTGATTGAAAGATCCAATACTTTGTGTGCATTTTTTGGGTGATGATGATCATCTTCAATAATTGCCGTAGCTCCAGCATCCAACTCATAGATTTTTCCATGAAATTTGGCGAGCTTTACGTTTCCAACAGTTACAATTTCAGTTCCATCATCATTGTGATGAAATGCTGAAGACATAAACGTTTTTAATCCTTCGCTTGTCCATACAATTACTGGCAATGGAAAACCAACATGTTTTCTTTCGCCTGCATCATTTGTGTACGAAAATAAATGAAAATCGTGTGCATCTTGAATATGGTGTTTGATGTAATCATTAACCTCATCTTTGGTATCAACGATACCACCATCTTCGTGACTCTTGTCTTTTTTGCTAGGATCGCCTGCAAAACTTTGGAAAGAACATAGTGCAATTGCAACTAGTGTGAGAAACTTGATAGATTTTTGTACTATCTTCATAATTGATTTATTCAAAAATTACCCTTCGTAAATTCTGCGCAAAAGTAAACAATTAATTAGAAAAAAAGTCTTTTTTTCAAGTTTATTTCGTAGAATGGTTTTTGTTCAAGATTTTGATAATAAAATAAACTTCTAAAATCAGAAAAGTGACCATCGGAATTGCTAGTGAAATTCGCTGTGCATTGCTAAGTTTTTCCACCGTAAAAAGTGGATTGTAAAAGAGGATACAGAAGAGAATAATTTTCAACACAAACGACCCTAAGTAGATGAATCCCAATTGTGGACGTAATTTCTCGTTATTTGACAATAATGCAAAGACCACACAGAGTTGTAAGGAAAAAAATGCATGAAATGCATACATGTTTCGCAGAGAAAAATCTAACGAGATTCCTTGATTTTCGAGCACGTAGGCATGCGCAAAATCACCCAAAAAAAACAACAAGCCAAACGCAAGAAAATATATGAAAATTTGTCTAGTCATCTTTGCTAATTTGGATTACCTGATTGATGATAAAATATATAGACGCAAACACGCCAAAAAGTGTCAAACTTGTTTCCCAAAATTCTTGCTGGTATTTTGTATCGAGCCAATTGCCCAAATAATTACAGCCGTAAATGGTGAGTCCCATTTGCAATCCGGCTCCACTTAAGCGCAGTGCTTTGTTAAGCGGTTTTATCGGCTTTTTTTCCTTCACTTGCTTTGAGTTCTTTGACGCCTGTTTTCATGGAACAAGTCGCGTTGAAAGTTGCGCCTGGCTCTACAGAAAGTTTGCTGACAGTGACATCACCTTCAATGATAGCTGAACTTTTAAGTGTCAACAAATTTGTGACCACCAATTCTCCATTAAAACGTCCTTGAATGTCTGCATTGGCACAGATAACTTTTCCAGTAATTACCCCTGAAGCGCCAATTACAATTTTCCCTGTAGTTTCTACACTGCCTTCTAGTTTTCCGTCAATTCTAAAGTCTGCTTTTGAGACGACTTCTCCTTTGATACTTGTAGATTTTCCTATTCGATTTGATTGTCCGCGGGAGGCTTCATTGTTGCGACCTTTTTTTGATTCTGAAAACATGGCTTTGGTACGTTTGAGGGTTTAGTTTTATATAATACAGCTATTATTTAATTTCTTCGATGTTTTTGTGAATTTGTATGGTTTGATAGTTTTCGTAACAAATCACCAAATTTGGTTTTTCCACTAAGTAATCTTCGTCGGTTTTGAGCAAATATTCTACTGATACAGCCGCTTTTTTAGTTTTGAATCCATGAACTACCACAAATTGCTGGCTGCGATCATACACATCACGAGAAACAGAAAGTGAATTGTAGCCTTTGTCTTCAATCATTTGATTGATGGTTTTTTCCAACTCATCCATGGCTTCTGTCTCGTTTTTCTGAAACGCATAAAGGATTTTAAAGCTCGTAGATTTGTCATCGTTTATCGGCGCTTTTTTGGCTATTTTAGGCAATGACGATTTTAAAATTTGTTGCGCACGTTTTCCTTCATCATTGTTCGGATAGTTGAGCGCCACAAAGTTCAATGCTTTTTTGTACGCGTTAAAACCATCGAGTCGTGCAATGATAATCGCTTTGAGCATTTCAAATTTCGGTACAATAGGTTCACCCGTAAATTGTCGAATATACTTTTCCGTATCATTGAGTGCCGCTTCAAACTCTTGTGCAGTGAATTTTTTATAGGTTTTTCCGTAGAGACTTTCCGGACTGTTTTCATCGGAAGCAATAACATCTTGCGGATTGCGAAGAATTTGCGCATAACGACTGTCTCCGTGATTGTTGAGAATATTGTTTTTCCACTTGTCTGCTTCGCTTTGATTTTCTAACAGGACATAAATTTTGTACAAATTGTACTTTGAAGGAAGAATCAATTTTTCTTCTGGTGAATTCTCTAATAATTGCTCCAAACGGCTTGCCGCGAACTCGTATTCTTTGAATTTTTCTTTGTAAATCAATCCTAACTGATAGTAGGCAAAGTTGCGCTCTTTCCCAATACTGTCAATAATTTTCTCATCTGTTGGAATTTTATCAGTGTAAAACGCAGTGGAATATATGTCTTCATTTGCAGTTTCTGTAGTTACCGTTTCTGCGGTAGCATCTGCAGCTTTTAAGGAAACATTTTTGTCAAGCAAACGCCAATTGTCGTCCAAAGTACGATCGCCCCATTTTTTACGGAACTCATTTTTTCCATACGCCACCGTAGTTGGATTGTAAAAATAGAATTCTCCATCGCCAGTGTTTGGTCCCGTAATATTATTTCTGCTGGAAGCAAATTCATTGTTGATGGCTACACTTTGTTGCTGCTCTTCCTTTTTTCTTTTCTCTTCTTCTTCGGCTTTTAATTTGTCAATGTAGGTTTGAAAATACGCTACGCGTTCTTCTTCTGAAAAGTTTACCAATTGTAAGATACTATCGTTGATTTTGGCAACATCTTCATAGGCGATTACATCGTCAAGGTTGGCTCTTTTCTTTTCGATTCTTCGAAACTTTCGGGTGTTTTTTTCTAGATTTCGCAAGGTACTGTCAAAATATTTCCCAGCATCTTTATAGTTGGCATCATCAAAACGCAAAGCTGCAATATTTTCGTAATCTAGCGCTTTTAAGAATTTATCCGTTTTTACATTACGAATTGATTTGTTGAAAAATTCTTCCGCCAATGTTAGCGAATCTTGCGAAAGGTGATACGCCGCCAATTCACGGTAAATTTTATCTAAAAATGGTCTGTTTTCACGATCTTCCGCCAAATCGGTCAACATTTCCAAAAATTCTTCCTTGTTGATGCTATCTAAATTCACATTGCGTATTTTTTCAATTTTCGCATTGATCATATAGACACGAGGCGATTTTCTATTGAGCGCAATGACCTTGTCAAATGCAATATTGGCACTGTCTTTATAACCCAATTGATTAAATAATTGACCAATGATATAATTGTAGCGACCTTGTTCTTCGCGAATTTTAGTGGAAGTAGCAGCGCGTTTCAATACTTGCACTGCACTGTCTTTATGTTTTAGATTGATGTATGCCTGACCCAACACTGCATTGGCATCTGCATATTCTTGATCTTCCAATTTTTCAAACTGTAACAAGCGTTTTAGATTGACAATGGCGAATTCTTCATTTTCCAAACGCAGATGTGTTTTTTCGCGCCAAATTTTCGCTTGATTGATTTTATCACTATTTGGGTATTCTCCAATGGTATAATTGAATGCTTCCAATGCAGGAATAAAGCGCTGATCAAAATAACGCGCTTTTCCAAGCAACAAATAGGCTTCGTCCATTTGCGGATTGCGCTGACGCCCTTTGATATCCATGGAATGCTTTTGAATGGCTTTGACGGCTTTTTCTTCCGCTTTTTCAAAATTTGGATTTTTTCCACCTTGTCCGGGAAGCGTTAAATCGTCCAAAACCTCCATACGTTCAATAGGAAGAATTTCCCAATAGTTGTCAATGTAGGCATTCATCAAAGCATTTCGCCCTGCTTCAAAGGCAACATTTCCATTAAACAATACATTGTATTTTGTGGTTACAGAATGAAAATTTCTGTTGATGAATGTATCTTTTCTGGTAGAACAGCTGTAGAGTAAAATCCCTAATACTGATAGTGTTACCGTTGTGTATAGTGTTTTTTTCAAGGTGATCTATTTAGTAATTGTAAAACTAAATTTTGAAGTATTTAGTATACAGAAAGGTAAAAATACATTTCTTTTTGAAAAATTTGGTAAAATCTGTGATAAACTCGCATTTTTTGGTGGTTTTTGAGGTCGAAAATTGCGAAAAATAAAAAGATTGCCTGTGACAGCAATCTTGTTGTTTAGAATACTAAGTAACATGACATCACGCCATATCGCCTTCTTCTTCGTTGTTTTTTAGAGTTTTCACTATGTCTCCTCCTGTAATTTTAGCTAGTGACTTTTCATCTAATTCAAAACGGTCTTTTAATGTTTGTACTGTTTTCATATTAATCTTGTTTTAATGTACACATAGTTATGAAAACTGTTTGTAAAAGCAGTCCGTTGAAAAACCAAATGGTCTTATTACATACAAATGTAGTGCGTGTGTGTATTCGGACGAAGATGTAGTAGCTTTATTAAAGTTACGTGAGTTCGATATAAGTTTTATTCAAATAAAAATTATTCTTACTCAGAAAATAAAGTACACATTACTACATTTTAGTTTTTTACTTTCGTTTTAGTTCATGTCATTTCTATTCTATTAAATAGGTATTCATGAATCTTTGATTTCCAAAGTTTCAGAAATTTTTAACGAAAAAATCAATGCTACACTGCGGAAAAGACAAATCTACTGTTGTGTTTTTATGTCGAACTCACGTTAAATAGTATTTTGATTCTCAAGCAAAAATTATGGTATACGAATTCATCACTAAATTCGTGTTACGCCATATCGCCTTCTTCTTCGTTGTTTTTTAAACTTTTCAATACGTCACCTCCTGTAATTTTAGCTAGTGACTTTTCATCTAATTCAAAGCGGTCTTTTAATGTTTGTACTGTTTTCATACTGATTTGGTTTTAGTATTCACATAGTTATGAAAACTATTTGTAAAAGCAGTCCGTTACACAACTGTTTGGTCTTACTACATACAAGTGTGGTGCGTGTGTGCATTTGTACTAGATTTTCTGAAACCTTAGAAACGCTTAACATCATTGTTTTAAACTGTCCAAAAACTCTTTTTGATAATTACTTATCTTCTCTATTTTACCTTGTTCATTTATCAGGAAAAAAGTTGGGAACCCTTCAACTCCATAGGCTTCTCCAATGGCTTTTGCATTTGGGATTACAGGAAATGGAATATTCACCTTAGACGCATACTGAATTACCTCCTTTTCTGCCTCGAAAGGATTTAAATATAAGGCAGTGATGTCATCTGAAAGTTTATACTCTTTTTGATTTAAATGCGCTAGTGCTTGTTCACAAT
>JBCCLS010000224.1:0-6093 GCA_039026835.1 Bacteroidota bacterium
GTTGAGTTCTTTCTCAAAATAATCATTCATCCATAAATCATGATTCCCCACAAAAAAATAAATTGGAATGCCTTTGTCGCTCAATTCCGCTAATTTCCCTAGGACGCGTACAAATCCTTTGGGAACTACCGTTTTGTATTCAAACCAAAAATCGAACAAATCTCCCAATAAAAAAATAGCAGCTGCATCGTGTTCGATTGTATTCAACCAAGCCACAAATTTTTTCTCTCTAGGAAAACTAGCTTCCGCTGTGGGAGCGCCCAAATGGTTGTCGGAAGAGAAGTATATTTTTTTTCCTTCGGGAATGTTCATGGTGTAAATATACTAATTCTGTTATTACATCAAACGCGATGATATGTAGCGTTGCGCATTGCTAGTTATCAGAAGCAAACCATTCCGCTACGGATGTCTCAGTTTCGCGCAGACGTAATGAAAAGAGTGCTACACCTTCAGGAAGTTTGCCTTTGAGTTTTTCAACAAAATCGAGCACCATATTTTCACTACTTGGCTGATAATCAGTCAAGATTACATTATGACCGTATTCCATCATAATGTTTCCTAAGTCGGCGTGTGGTGTATTTTTATTGAAGATAACTGCGTGATCAAATACATCGACAATTTCTTTTTTGACAATTTTTTTCAAATCGCCAAAATCAAGTACCATTCCCCATTTCGGATTGGTAGTGTCTGAAATAGGTGTACCAATCACGGTTACTGAAAGTTTATAACTGTGTCCGTGTACATTTTTACATTTCCCGTCATAGCCGTATAACGCATGACCAGTTTCAAAACTAAATTGCTTTGTAATGCGAATTTTGCTCATTTTCATTTTCAATTATGCCGCAAATATAGGTTTTTATTGGATTCGTTGTTGTTAAAAGTTGTTTTTGCTCGTTAGGTGCTGGTTTTTCGAGGGTTAGAGATAGGTTTTTAAGGGTTTTTTGCCACGAATTCATGAATGTTTTTGGTTATTTTCGATCACAAACAACAAACAATCAGCAACTAACAACTACTTTTTAAACTTCGCCAACGCATTCTTCGTAAAATCAGACAAAACTAAGGTTCCTGAGAGAGCTGCACGTTCTGCTAAGAGTTCATCCCAATGTTCGGTATCTTCCCAGAGGATTTTTTTCATACCCGCCAAAGCATCTGGATTGTAGGAAGCGAGTGTTGAAGCGAAGAGTTCTACTTCTTTGTCTAGTTCAGCTTGGGTTTCAAAGACTTTGGCATACAAGCCTTTTTCTTTTGCCCAGTACGCCGTTTTCCATTCGCTTGGTGCTAAACTAAGTTCTGAAAATCCTGCTTTTCCAATGCGGTTTTGTACCGCAGGCGCAATCACAAACGGACCAATTCCGATGGTTAATTCTGAAAGTTTGATGGAAGCTGCTTCGGTTGCCATGGCATAGTCGCAAGCAGAAATTAATCCTACACCACCGCCAACTGCTTTTCCTTGTACGCGACCTATAATCAACTTTCCGCAAGTACGCATCGCATTGATGACATTGGCAAAACCACTGAAAAAGATTTTTCCATCTTCTAAGTTTTCAATGGCAATGAGTTCGTCAAAGGAAGCACCGGCACAAAACGCACGATCGCCTTCACTTTTGAGAATAATTACTCGCACCGCATCATTGTCAGCAAGCTTGTGTAATTCATTAGTCAATCGGTCTAATAATTCGCCTGGAAAAGAATTACTCGCTGGATGTCCAAATTCAATAGTTGCAATGTTTTTTTGAATGCTGGTGTATAAACTTCCGTTGCTGCGTGTGGTGGTCATGGTGTTGTGATTTTGTGTTTGTAAAAATAGGAAGATATTTTTGTTGATTCAAGAGGTAGTATTATCAAGTACTTCTCGATACAATTTTTCGTCCCTCAAAATCACTCGAAGTGACGTTAGGTTTTCAAATCTGTACTCAATTCTCGACTAATCCCTTTTAAATATATCAATTTGTTAATTTGAAAATGTACTAATGTTTATTTCAAAGGGAAATCTTACTTTGATTTAGACAGATTGCCACGACGCTGTCTCGCAATGACGAATCAAAGATTTTATCAAAACTACCTGCTTATGTCAAAGAAATCGAAATGACGTTTGTAGGCGTCTAAGAAACTTGCTGTTCAGCTTTCGAAACAAATTCTTTTCTAAAGAGATAAATGAGTGGAAAACCACGTGCAGAAATCCAAAGAGCAAACGCAATCCACACGGCATAGAGTTTTAAGTCAAATTGATCTAAAGCGAAAATAGTTGGCACAAAAATAGCAAATGTGGATACTAATAATACGTTTCTGAGCACTGCCATTTTTCCCAATCCTTTAAAGATTCCATCAAAGATAAACGCAATCGCGCAGATAGGTTGCATTGCTAATATCAGCCAAAAAACAGCATAAAATTCATTCAAGACAGCCGTTTCTTTTGTAAAAATCCAACCGATTGGAAAATAGAGAATTCCCCCAGCAACCAACATAACTACACCTACAATAATTGCATAACGAATTAAACGTTCGCTGAGTTTTACCAATTCGGTATAGTTTTTTTCACCATATAGCTTTCCAGATAATATGTTTCCTGCACTGGAATATCCGTCAATAATGAATGCACCAAACAACCAAATATTGTACAACACGGTGTAAGCTGCACTGTATTGAGGTCCATATTTTGCCGAGAAAGCTGTTCCAAAGTATAAAGCTACGTTGAGTGCGGTTGTTCTGATAATGAGATTGAGAATCATGATGGCCATTTTGGGCAATTCTTCATGCAACGGCAAGCGGATTTTGAGTGGGATGGACGTTTTTTTAACTAAAAGCACAACCGATAAGATCATCATGAATAGTTGTGCAATAAGACTTGCATATGCGGCACCATCAACATGCAACGCAGGAATTACATCCTGAATGCCATACACAAGTAAAAAATCGAGTCCTACATTGAGTACAGTGCCCAGAATTGCAATAATCATCGGAGTTTTGGTGTCTTGTAATCCTCTAAAAACACCAAAAATAGCAAAGGTGAGCAAGGTAAAGGGCAAGCCAAAAATACGTATTTGGAAGTATGAATAACTGTAATCTAACGTGATGCCTTCTGCATTGTAAAACCGTAAGATATATTCCGCAAACGGAAAACTTATCGCAATAATAATAAAACTAATTAATACAATGATGGCCATTGCTTGTGCAGGCAAGGTTTTGATGTCGTCTAATTTTTCGGCACCTAAATATTGAGAAACCAGAGCAGAAATGGCACTTCGTGTTTGTCCAAAAACCCAAACCAGCATGGAAATGAACGCGCCTGCAATGCCTACAGCGGCAAGTGCTTCTGTTGCGTCTGTATCCACATTTCCAACAACAGCCGTATCTGTGATCGATAATAATGGTTCAGCAACTCCTGCTATTAATGCAGGAATGGCAATGTTATTGACAAGTGATGTGGTGACTTTTGTTTTCAAAGAATACGCTCGTAACAATGGAAAGGATACACACTTTGCTTCGGAAAGTAAATATCTTCCAGTTTTTTATAGCCGCGAAGTTCGTAAAACTTTTGGTTTCTTGGGTTCTTGCTAAAGGTGTCTAATCTTATGGAACAATAATTATTTTCTATGGCATAGTTTTCGGCAAATTGCATCAAAAATTGTGCATAACCTTTTCCTTGTGCTTTGGGATGCACTGCCAATCGGTGAATGTACATATTGTCTCCATCCGGTGTACCCCATTGAACAGTTTTATATTCTTCATCCATCAAGGTAGAAATCACGACACAACCCAAAATTTCGTTTGCTTCTAGCAACACATAGAGCTCATTACGCGCTACATCTAGTTCAAAAGCAGTACGATTGGGATAGTTTTCATTCCACTGAAAAATCTTTTTCTCAATCATGAATTTAGCACAAGCTTTAGTAATGATGAGGAGTGCATCAATATCTTTGGCAGTTGCATGGCGAATGTGAAGATTCATAAGTAGCGCTAATCTATTTAGACGATTAAAGATATTTTAAAAAATTGAAAAACGATCTTAGAATTAAAAAATGATTACTTTTGAATAAATTTTAAGACCATGAATCATATTTTAGTTCCTATCGGCGAATCTACAAATGCTACGAACACTTTGCAATACGCAATTGATTTTGCCAAAGCAATGGAAGCCAAAGTATTTGTATTTAGAGCTTTTAAGGTGCTTTCCAAAGCAGGAACCATTTTAAATGTCGATGAAATTGTAAGTCGCGAGAACACTACACACGTAAAAGAAGCAATCAATAGTGTAGATTTGAAAGGTGTGGAAGTGTCTGTGATTTCTGCAAAAGGAAATGTGATTGACACTATTAATGCTGTTGACAAAGAGTTAGGAATCGATTTGATTATTTTGGGGCCAAAAAGTAATTCGATTAAAGAAGAACTATTTTTAGGAAATACCTCTGGAAGTATTGTAAAGCAAACAGATATTGCAGCGCTGATTGTTCCGGAAGGCTATACTTTCAAGCCAATAAAGAAAGTATTGACAGCCATTAAATCAGGAGTGATCAAACGCAAGGAAGTATTAAACCCTTTGGAAGCTATCTTGGAGACCTTTGGCGCAAAAATGCGTTTGTTACAGATAAAAACACCTAATTTCTTGCCAGAAGATTTGGAGTTTCACTCAGAATTAGCAGCCATTACGTCTGCGTATAAAAGTTCTGAAAATGCAACTTTGTTTCAAGGTGTATTAGAGCATTTAAACGAGAACAATCCTGATATGATTTGTGTGTTTAAGCGGAAAAGAGGGTTTTTTAAGAAGTTATGGGAACAAACTTCTGTGAAGAAAATAGACTTTGAAAGTCGTTTGCCTTTGCTTGTTTTAAAAGGAACTGAGTAAACGATTCAATACAATATAATGAACGCCACTGACAGACTTGTTGAGTGGCTTTTTTTATGAAGAATTTTTACACTCGTATTTAAATAAATACGAGTGCAAGCATTATTTTTTTGGGGGATTTGAATTTAGCTTTAAACTCATTAATTCTAAATTTTAAGTCATGAAAAAAAAGAATTTTGGAAAATTGCAGTTAAATAAACTTCAGGTTTCCAATTTAAATTTCACCAATAACGTAGTTGGTGGAGGCGGAACATTAACAGTTTGTTTTTCTTGTAATCCATTAGATTGTCCATCAGACGGAACTCATTGTGATTGTGGCACCATTCGTTGTGATGGCGGCGGCGGCGGAACAGAATCGCATCCAAATTGTTATACGAACAATTGTGGATATGCAACAGATCATTGTGCAAGTGCCCACTGCTTTTCAAATGAATGTATGAGTGAACATGAGTGTTCATAAACGCCAAGATAATTGAGATGTATGAACTTTGAAACTACATTATTTCAAAACTTTATCAATCAATTATCGTATAATTCTGAGATTGATTCCTTGATCGTGTGCGGAAGTTACGCATTAGGAACCGCAACCGAAACATCGGATATTGATCTCAGAATTATTGTTTTTGATGCTTGTATGATTTCTGAAAGACGTATTATCACGATTGATGGCTATCAATTTTCGTATGCAACCTATCCAGAAAGTAAATATAAGTCACATATTGAACAACAATTTGTGAACAGAAGTAAGTTTGAAGCCAGAATGTTAGCAACTGGAATTGTGATATATAGACACGAAAAAAGTGTCAGCTCCTTGCCTAGCTTTGCAAAAGAAATTATGACGATTCCGTTTAAAGAACTCTCACAAAGTGCCTTAAATCGATTGCGTTATAAGCTTAGAAATCAATTTGAAAAAGTGATGAAATTATCCGAGGAATCAGGCTTTTTTGCATATAATTATTTTTGCTTTTTAAAGAATGCCTTGCAGATTTATGCGAATATTTTAGGGACAGAATATATTTTGGAGGAAAAGTTAGAAGCGTATTTTGATTCTGAAGAATTTCGAGAATTACACCAAATGCAAAATATTGATGATGAAGAGTTCAAAGTGCTATTTAAAACAGCCATTCAAACTGTACAAAAAGAAAACCTACAACAATTGTATCAACATATAGAAGCTAACATTGGTGTGATTTCGTTGGTTAATTTTAGTTTTTAACATTAGCTCGGTATAATTTCTATTTGAATAAAAC
>JBCCLS010000225.1:0-6081 GCA_039026835.1 Bacteroidota bacterium
AATGTTGAGATTAGTATCAACTTTGTACAAAAGTTTTGAATCAGAAAATTTATGAGGAAAAAAAGTTAATAAAACATATAGAAAGTAACCAAATCTAACGCATCAATAGCAGGAATTATACTTACATTTGGTTACTTTCTATATGTTTTATTAACTTTTTTTCCTCATAAATTTTCTGATTCAAAACTTTTGTACAAAGTTGATACTAATCTCAACATTTCTTTTGAAAATGGAAACATCATATATGATTGGGGCATATTCGGTACGATTGTGAACTTAATTTTACTAACGGGATGGATTATGCTGATATATAATTATCCAAAAAAGATTAAATGATATAAGTTTTATTCGAATAGAAATTATGCTTTCTTAAAAAAGAAAGTATAAGCTATTACATTTGAGTTTTTTACTTTCGTTTTCTTTGCTCGCACAAAGAAAAGAAACAAAAGAAAGTGCGCTTTTCTAGAGGTGTTTTTGCTTTTTCTTTTAAGAGAAAAACCAAAACTGCATGAATTTTTCTAAATTTCTTCCAGGGCTTCAGAAATTTTTAACGAAAAATTCCTGCTACACTGCGGAAAAGATAATGCCACTGTTGTGTTTTTATGCCGAACTCATGTACTGAGTTTATTTCAGTATCAAGTTCTGAATGACGTTTTGCATATTGTTAAAAAGAAAAAAGTCATTTCGCTGTATGCAAAATGACTTTATTGTATATGTTAAAAGTTGATCTGAAAAGAGTTACAAACGTACAATCCTTGCTCCAATGGCGCGGAGACGTTCGTCTATATTTTCGTATCCTCTATCAATTTGTTCAATATTGTGAATGGTAGATGTTCCTTTTGCAGATAAGGCTGCAATCAACAAGGAAATTCCCGCACGAATATCTGGCGAAACCATGGTGGTTGCTTTTAGCTGCGATTTAAAATCATGTCCAATGACACTTGCTCTATGTGGATCACACAAAATGATTTTTGCGCCCATGTCAATCAATTTATCCACGAAGAACAGACGACTTTCAAACATTTTCTGGTGCACCAACACACTTCCGCGTGCTTGCGTAGCTACGACCAACACAATACTTAGTAAATCTGGTGTAAATCCTGGCCACGGTGCATCGGCAATGGTTAAAATAGAACCATCAATATAATTTTGAATTTCGTATCCTTCCGAATGCGCAGGCACATGAATATCATCACCTTGACGTTCAACCGTAATTCCTAATTTTCTGAATACATCAGGAATTTGCCCTAAATCGTCCCAACTTACATTTTTAATCGTCAATTCGCTTCGCGTCATCGCTGCCAAACCAATCCAACTTCCAATTTCGATCATATCTGGAAGCATTCTGTGTTCGGTGCCACCCAAAGCTTCTACACCTTCAATAGTCAGCAAATTGGAACCTACACCACTAATTTTAGCGCCCATTCGGTTCAACATTTTGCATAGTTGTTGCAAATATGGTTCGCAAGCGGCATTGTAAATTGTTGTCGTGCCTTCTGCTAGTACAGCAGCCATGACTATATTGGCAGTTCCTGTAACAGAAGCTTCATCCAATAACATGTATCTTCCGTGCAACTTGTCTGCTTCTACTCCATAGAAATAATCTTCTCTGTTGTATCTGAATTTTGCACCTAATTTGATGAATCCTTCAAAGTGCGTATCCAGTCGTCTACGTCCAATTTTATCACCGCCAGGCTTTGGGATGTATCCTTTTCCAAAACGTGCTAACAAAGGTCCCACAATCATGATAGAACCACGGAGTCCGCGTCCTTCTTCTTTGAACTGCTCTGACTCTAAGTATTTTAAATTGATGTCATCTGCCTGAAATGTATATGAGCCTGGACCATTTTTTTGAGTTTTTACTCCTAAATTCCCTAAAAGCATGATCAATTTGTTGACATCAACAATATCAGGAATATTGCTGATTGTTACTTTTTCGGGTGTGAGCAGAACGGCACATAATATTTGCAACGCTTCATTTTTGGCACCTTGCGGATGAATACTTCCTTTTAACTGATGACCACCTTCAATCTTAAAAGTCCCCATAAAATATGATAATGAATTTTGTTAGTAACGCTTTCTATTGTTACGGTTTTTATTATTTCGCTGTTGGTTTTTGTTGTTAGAAAACTTCTTGCGCTGTTTCATTAAGTTGGTTGCGTCTGATAAATCTTCTTCTTTCGCTGCTAAGTCAATTTTACCATTGCTCAATTCTAGCAAATGCTTAAAAATTACAACATCTTCTACTGTATCTTTATTCCAATTGAGATAGCACTTTTTCATGTGATTGGCAATAGCAAACTCTAAGGCTTCTTTCATGTCGCCTTCTTCCCAACTGTTGGCCACATCAATCATTCGTTTGATATTATTGCCATAGAAACGATATTTTGGAAAGTTTTGTGGATAGTTCAACGGTTCAGGACGTTCTTGCAACAATTCTTTAGATGGTTTTGGAAAAGGCGATTCTACATCCAATTTAAAATCAGACATAATAAAAAGCTGATCCCACAATTTGTGTTGAAAATCTGGAACATCGCGTAAGTGTGGTTGTAAATTTCCCATTACGCCAATAATGGCTTTTGCCTGTTTGTTGCGTTCTTCAGGATCTTCGGTAGCTACGGCAATGTTGATCATTTTTTGAATATGACGACCATATTCAGGAATAATTAAATGTTGACGTTCTGTGTTGTACTCTAGCTGCTCAATCAAAATAAAATAAATTTGTAAGGAATAGTATTGAAGTAAAATAAAGTTCGTGTGAAGATTATTTTGTTATCGCAAAATAGTAAAAAAAATCTATTTATTGTCAATTATAGCGAAATTATACCTTCTATAGTACTCGCTTCCTTATATTTTTCAATAACAGCATCGGCACTTTCCATATTTGCTGTAATGGTGACGCTTGTATACTTGCCTTTAGCAGATTTTTTTGTGTTGATAACAGCGCCCAAATTATTGAATATTTCGTGCACTTCTTCTATTTTTTCATCGCTTGAAGGCACAATAAATTTATACATATACAATGCTGGAAATGCAGTTGTTTCTTCTAGTTGTATTTTCAGTTTTGCATAAAACGCTTTGGGATCGTTTTTTGAACTCATACTGTCTTTTTTTCTTAGTGAGCGGCAAAGATACATCTTCTTTATGGTATATAAAACTGTCTACGCACTGTGTAAATTTTAAAAGGAAACTGTAACTTTGTGTACTATACAATATAAACCATAAATTCTTCTAAAAAGAACTTACAAATAGACATTTTAGAAGTGAAAATAGCGTGAAAATGAAAAAATTACTCTTACTCCTTATCACTATAAGTTTTATAACTATAGGTTGTTCTGACGATAAAAAAACAAATACAACTCCACAAACTGAGCAAAAAGGCACTCCAAAGACAACCGCAAAAAAGGAGACAAAAGACATCAAAAAAGAGGTAACCATTCAACTGGCAGCTGCGGACGAAATGTTATTCAATCAAACCAAAATTACAGTGTATGAAGGACAAGAAGTTACTGTAGTACTAAAACATGTTGGGAGAATGAATAAAAACATTATGGGACACAATTTTGTGTTACTTAAAAAAGGAACGAATATGACTGCTTTTGCTAACAAAGCAATGGTGGCAACCGATCGAGAGTACATTCCGGAAGGCGATGAAGTTATTGCACATACCAAATTGATTGGCGGCGGCGAAACGACGTCTATTACGTTTACTGCGCCAGCCAAAGGCATTTACGATTATGTATGTAGCTTTCCTGGGCACGCTGGAATGATGAAAGGTAAATTTGTGGTGAAGTAGTCTATGATTTGAGTTGCAAACTCAAATCAACGTTGCAAACTCGAATTGTTATGCAGAATTGCGACCAACAACTCGCAATCCGTAACATACAATTAGGAACTCAGTACCAAAAATTTCATATTCTTTACAATTTGCGTAATTTTATCGCATAAATGTTTCAGATTGAATACTCAAAGAATACTTATTATTGGCGGACCTGGCACAGGGAAATCTACATTAATTACTGCATTAGAAAAACAAGGATATGTTTGCTTTCATGAAATTTCAAGAGAAGTAACCGCAGCAGCTCAAAAGAAAGGCATTGAACAGTTGTTTTTAACACAACCTTTGTTGTTTAGCGAATTACTTTTGAAGGGAAGAATTCAGCAATTTAATGAAGCAGCTTCACTCAATACAGCCGTTGCTTTTTACGATCGCGGCATTCCAGATGTAGCGGCTTATATGGATTATACTGGCGACGAATATCCTGATTTTTTTAGAGATGCGTGCAAAGCGTATACGTATGATGTTGCTTTTATGCTAGCGCCATGGAAGGAAATTTACGAGCAAGACAACGAACGCTACGAAAGTTTTGAGCAAGCTGAAATTATTCAACAATATTTGATAGCAGCTTATGAAAACTACGGCTACCAATTGATTGATGTTCCTTTTGGCAGCGTCGCCGAACGCGTTTCATTTATCCTAGATACACTTAAAAATCACGAATGACCCAACCACTTGCACTTTTAGAAAAATATTGGGGACATACTTCATTTCGTCCGTTGCAAGAGGATATTATTCACGCGGTTGTACAACAAAAAGATACCTTGGCTTTATTACCAACGGGCGGAGGAAAATCAGTTTGTTTTCAGATTCCGGCATTGATGATGGACGGAATTTGCATTGTGATTTCGCCTTTAGTTGCTTTGATTCAAGATCAGGTGGCGAATTTGAAAGCCAATGGCATTAAAGCGATTGCCTTAACAGGTGGATTGAAACAGGAAGAAATTAGCAATTTACTTGACAATTGTGTGTATGGCGATTATAAGTTTTTGTATTTGTCACCCGAACGTTTGCAGCAAGAAATGATCCAAGAGCGCATTAAGCAAATGCCTGTCAACTTGATTGCTGTAGATGAGGCACATTGTATTTCGCAATGGGGAAATGATTTTCGCCCAGCGTATAAAAACATCAATACCTTACGGGAATTGCTACCAAAAATTACTTGTATTGCTTTGACAGCTACAGCTACGCCTGCAGTAGTTACTGATATTGAGGAAAGTTTACATTTAAAAAATGTTCAGAAGTTTCAGCAGTCGTTTACACGTGAAAATTTAGCCTATACCGTTTTAGAAACCGAACATAAAGTCACCACGATTGAGAAAACATTGCGCAAATATCCACAGTCCTGTATTGTGTATACGCGCAATCGGAAAAGTACGGTAAGTATTCACGAAGCACTTTCGCGCAAAGGGTTTACAAGTGTGTTTTTTCATGGTGGACTTTCGTCAGATGAGAAAAAAAAGCATCTGCAGTTTTGGTTAAGCGGAAAAGTACAAACCATCGTGGCAACGAATGCCTTTGGAATGGGTATTGACAAACCTGATGTTAAAAACGTCATTCATGTGCAATTGCCCGATAGTTTAGAAAATTATTATCAGGAAGCCGGACGTGCAGGACGAAATGGCGCATATGCCAACGCGATCATTTTGACAGATGCGAACGATATTGACACGCTTCAAAAGCAATTCATCCATAATTTACCGAGTGTCGATTTTTTAAAGATTGTTTTCAGGAAGCTGTGTAATTTCTTTCAGATTGCCTACGGTGAAGGGTATGATACCAAACATGCGCTGGCGTTTTACGAATTTTGCAAAACATATCAATTCCCAACACAAAAAACATACGCAGCATTACAACTATTGGATAGACACAGCATTATTCAGCTTTCGCAGAATTTTCATCGAAAGACGTCTTTACAATTTAACGTTGATCATTACAATTTGATGGAGTATTTAGATAAAAATCCAAACATCAGTCTGATTACACAAGCTATTTTACGAACCTACGGTGGCGCATTTGAGCAGAAAATTACGATCAATGCACATTTTTTAGCTCAAAAATTAGGACTACCCAAAGGAAAAATTACTGAGACGCTTCAACAGTTGGCAACTGACGAAATCATTGTATTAGATGCGCTTCAAGCTTGTTTATAAAGGTATGGATATTGGTACGGCTAAGCCTGATGCCGACGAATTAGCTCGTGCCCCACATCATTTAATTGACTTACTTGATCCGAGTGAAAC
>JBCCLS010000226.1:0-6079 GCA_039026835.1 Bacteroidota bacterium
GGTTGGAATGGAGTTCGCGATGTCGACGATTTGAACAATCGCATCGAGCATCTCGACATCGACGTTACCGAGCAAGGAAGCGAGATCCAATAGGTTCACGGCATCGTAGGGTGCCGTCTTTGGCGGTACTCTCATAAAAATCAAGAAAATACGATTTTAAGAAAATAAGTGTAAGTCCCTATAAATAGGACGTTTGAAAATAAAGTTACCGAAAATCAATAAACTAACTAGCAGTTAACAACCAACCACCAACAACCAATGTACTACACACCATCAGGAAAATTCAATCTCATTTGTTTTCTATATTTATTACTTGCTGTTTTTATCGCAGTTCCTTTGTTAGCGCTTATCTATACGTATGCTATATTTTGGATTCCAATAGTCTACTTAAACATTCTATGTGTGGTCGGCATTGCGTTTGGACTAGGTTACGTAGCCAATTTTGTGGTTGGCATGGGAAAAGTACGTAGCAAATTACTAGCTTTTTTCATTGGATGTATGATTGGAATGGCAGGATTGTATGCAAGCTGGATCATTTGGTTGCATGCACATATGAATGAATTTGTCAGTATTTCCTTTGTATCATTGATAGATAGTCCAATGGGTGTTTGGAAAATCATTTTGGAACTCAACTCCTCTGGAACGTGGGGAATCGGACGATCGAGTAGTGGAAATGTTACAGGCACTTTATTGACGATTGTGTGGATACTAGAATTGCTAGCGATGATCGCAACACCTTTATTTTTTGCGTACTCCAAAGCACGCGAACCATTTTTGGAAACTGATAATATTTGGGCAGATACACGAAAAATTGGACCTTTTGCATTTATCACTGACAAAAAAGTATTCAAAAAACAATTGGAAGCCAAAAACTTTCAACGTTTGGTAGACATGTCGTCACTGGACGATTCCAACAACAGTTCACATTCAATATTGACCATCTATTACAATCAAAAAAGAACGCTTGGTAGTGAATATTATGTGAGTGTCAGCAATATGAAAGAACGCATTACCAAAAAAGGAACTGTGACACACGATGAATCCCTGTTGTTGCAATTTTTGCGAGTTCCCAAAGAAATAGCACAACAACTACTTGATAAAATAGGAACTTCAGGCGATGTTTCTGGGGAATCCAAAGAATAGATTTTCAAATGCGATCTTACGAATTGATCGCGCTAATGTATTCTGATTATGTAAAATAATTGTATTTTTGAATTCTTAAAATTTCTTCCTTTTGAAAATTATAGCAATGATTCCCGCACGATATGCAGCTTCTCGATTTCCAGGAAAGCTCATGCAAGATTTACACGGTAAAACGGTCATTACCCGAACGTATGAAGCTACGGTTGCTACCAATCTTTTTGAAGATGTGTATGTAGTGACTGATAGTGAAATTATTCGGGAAGAAATTACCAAGCATGGCGGAAAAGTCATTATGAGTAAAAAGGAACATGAATCGGGAAGTGATCGCATTGCAGAAGCTGTACAAGATGTAGAAGCAGATATTGTCATCAATGTGCAAGGAGACGAACCGTTTACGGAAAAGGCAAGTTTGGAAAAAGTGATCAATGTTTTTTATGAAGATCCTCACAAAGAAATTGATTTGGCTTCGTTAATGGTTGAAATCCACGATTGGGACGAAATCAACAATCCAAACACCGTCAAAGTCATTGTGGATCAGCGTAGTTTTGCACTCTACTTTTCACGTTCGCCCATTCCGTTCCCGAGAGATAAAAATGCAGGTGCCAAGTACTTTAAGCACAAAGGAATTTATGCATTTCGAAAGCAAGCGTTACTCGATTTTGCTGAGTTGCCAATGCAAATGCTCGAAGCGACCGAAAAAATAGAATGCATTCGCTATTTGGAATTTGGGAAGAAAATAAAAATGGTACAAACCACTGTAGAAGGTGTGGAAATTGATACGCCCGAAGATTTGGAACGCGCCAAAAAAGTTTGGAACTCATGAAGTATGATGGAATAAAAGTCATCGCGTTTGATGCCGATGATACACTTTGGGTGAATGAAACGTATTTTCGCGATGCAGAACACAAATTTGCACAATTGTTGTCCGCTTATGAAACCGAAAACACGATTGATCAGGAGTTGTTTAAGATGGAAATGAAAAACCTTTCTTTGTACGGTTACGGAATTAAAGGTTTTGTCTTGTCGATGGTGGAAAGCGCTATTGAACTGTCTAACGGAAAAATTTCCACGAAAGTGCTAGCTGAAATTTTAGCAATTGGAAAACAAATGATCGACATGCCAGTAGAATTGCTGGATGGCATTGAGGAAGTGCTTGAAAATTTAAGTAAAAAATACAGATTACTCGTCTTAACTAAAGGCGATTTACTCGATCAAGAGCGAAAACTAGAAAAATCAGGCTTGACCAAATATTTTCATCATGTAGAAGTGATGAGCGACAAAAAAGAAAAAAACTACCAAGATTTATTGGAACATTTAGAAATTGACGTAAATGAGTTTTTGATGATAGGAAACTCCTTGCGATCAGATATTTTGCCAATTATCAGCATAGGCGGAAAGGCAATTCACGTACCATTTCACACGACATGGCAGCATGAATTGGTATCGCCACAAGAAGAATCGGAGGAATATGATGTGGTTAAAAGCATCACAGAAGTACTAAACTATTTGTAATGCAAAAACTGGATATTCACACATGGAATCGCAAGAAACATTTTGCGTTTTTCAATACATTTCAAAATCCATTTTTTGCAGTAGCAGCACCGATGGATGTAACCAACGCATACGAATTTGCCAAAGCGTCTGACAATAGCTTTTTTGCGGTGTATTTACACGATTGTATGAAAGCGGTCAATGCGGTTGAAGCATTTCATTATCGCATTGAAAACGAAAATGAAGTTGTAGTACACGATGCTATTCACGCCTCAGCGACCATTTTGCGCCCTGATCATACATTTGGTTTTTCGTTTATTGATTACGATGCAGATTTTGAAGTGTTCAAAAAAAATGTAGCCAACGAAAAGGAACGAATTTTACATTCAAATGATTTGTTTCCACCCAAAAATACGGAAGATTGTATTTACTGTTCGGCGTTGCCTTGGGTGAATTTTACAGGACACAAAGAGCCTTTTCACGGAAAAAAAGAATCAGTTCCTAAAATTGCATTTAGCAAAATGGAAATTGTAGACGGCAAAAAAATAATGACAGTTTCAGTAACTGTAAATCACGCTTTGATGGACGGTTATCATGTGGGACAGTTTACTGAGCAGTTTCAAGAAAATTTACTAAAACACGAAATACATTAACAAATAATGAAGCGATGACATTCTTTAATTTTCACAATACACCAAAGCTTGTATCACTTCTAATATATGTACAACATAAAACTAACTAACTATGCAGTATAAAAACTTTCCAATGGTTCCCAGAGTCATCTTCGGAAGAGGAAGTTTTAACCAGTTACAGGAAATCCTAACGCCAAAGCGCATCAATACAAAGGCGCCATTTATATTTTTGGTAGATGACGTTTTTGAGCACAATCCGTGGCTGGTTGATCGTATTCCGCTTCGTTTTCTGGATCAAATTATTTTTGTGTCTGCAAAAGAAGAACCCAAAACGATACAAGTAGATGCATTGGTCACCGAACTTAAAACACGTTTTACAGAAAACCCGTCTGGTATTATCGGAATTGGTGGCGGAACGTTATTGGATATGGCAAAAGCGGTGTCGATTATGTTGACAAATGAAGGAAGTGCTGCCGATTATCAAGGTTGGGATTTGGTGAGCAATGAAGCTGTATATCATGTGGGAATTCCTACCATTTCAGGAACTGGTGCCGAAGTATCGCGTACTACCGTACTAACAGGACCAGAAAAGAAACTTGGAATTAATTCAGATTATACGCCATTTGATCAAGTAGTGTTGGATCCGGAATTGACGCGTGGTGTTCCGCAAAATCAGTGGTTCTACACAGGAATGGACTGTTATATTCACTGTATAGAATCGCTCACAGGAACGTATTTAAATGCATTTAGTCAAAGTTATGGTGAGAAAGCATTGGAATTGTGTCGCAATGTATTCCTAGAAAAAAATGTACGTGATGAAGATTCGGAAGACAAACTGATGATGGCTTCTTGGCATGGCGGAATGAGTATTGCATACTCGCAAGTAGGCGTAGCGCACGCGATGAGTTATGGACTTTCGTATTTGCTTGGGACAAAACACGGAATTGGAAATTGTATTGTATTCAACCATTTGGAAGAATTTTATCCGCAAGGTGTTTCTGAATTCAAAAAAATGGTCATCAAACACGATATTGACATTCCAACTGGAGTTTGCAAAGACTTGACCGATAAAGAATTTGATAAAATGATCGATATTGCCTTGATGCTCGTTCCACTTTGGGAGAATGCTTTAGGCAAAAATTGGCAGGAAATCATTACACGCGAAAAACTGCGAACAATGTATATGAAAATGTAATTTTTTAGACTTGCTTTGCTTTTTTAGTATATGATTCGATGAGTGTTCTTTGAAGAGTATTTTCAAATCGACACATTGCCACATTTTCAAATTAGCACATTAACAAATTGACTTCGATTTAGTTATTTAGTTATTTAGTCGGTGAGTCGGAGAGTGTTCTTTGAAAAATATTTTCAAATTGTCACATTGGCACATTTTCAAATTAGCACATTGATACATTAGCACATTTACACATTAGTACATCGGCACATTTTCAGATTAACATAAAAATATCATACATTCTAAACTTCATAAAAAAAGAATATGTAACTCCACTTTTTGAGTGCAGATACATATTCTTTATATTATATGTAGTTGTTGCGTTTAGAAGAGTGTATATCCTAAAATGATGCCAAAACTAGTGTAATCAAAGTTTCCAAAGATAGCATTGGACGGATATAATTGTCTATTTGCTCTGTATCGGAATTCAATACTGTACGTGTCTTTGTATTTAAAACCAACACCAAATGCTACATTTCCTCTAGGTTCTAAATCGTCATTGAGCAATTCGTTTCTGGCTGCCAATACTTCGCCATCAAGTATGATATTTAGCATATAAAATGCATTTAAAAATAACTTAGAAGAATCGTTTAAAAACGAATAATATCGAAAACCTAATGGAATTTCTATACCAGAATAGGAAACAGATACATCAGTGGTAAGTTGTCCTGACGGCGTTCGAAGATATACAACATCTTGTGTGTCGGCACTGTATGAAGAAACATACGTTGGTTCTGCAACAAACGACCATTTATTTCTATTAAAATTAAACACATATTCAAACTCAACACCTACCTGAAAACCTACCTGATTTTCAAAAGAAGTGTTGGAACGCTGTGCGCCTGTATTGTCAATTTCTACAGAAGCAAAATTAATTCCTGATTTGATAGAAATATTAAACATATCGCGTTTTACTTTTGCTTCATAATCCACAAAACTACTGTTTTCGCAAGCATTATATGCTTTTAGGATTTTGAGTAAACTGTTTTTTGTATACGAGACTTTTTTTGCTTTTTCAGGAATCTCTCCACATTTTAGCAATTGCCATAATTGTCGTTTGTATTCTGTATTTTCTGCAATACGCGAATTGGTAGCCATGTATTTTTTGAATACAAGTTGCGTAATGTCTGAATCATCTTTTTTAATGAAGTATTTTCGTAAATTTCCATCAGTATACGAGTATAAAGATGCATTTCCTTCCAAGAGCACCTTTAAAAATAATTGTTTGGTTTCCCACTTTGGTTGTGGATCGCTATCCAAATCATTGATGTTTTGATTGGAAACATCGAGTGAAACAGTGTGTCGCTCATACTTAGCCGAATTGTATACTTCAAAGGCTTGCATGTTGCCAATGGTTACAGTTTTGTTTTCAGCACTTTCGGAACGTTTAAAGTCAATAGTTGTGGGATTATTTTTCCAATCAATATTCTTTATAAGACCTTCAACTTTGTTTCCTGAGTTGTCAATGTAATATCCTTTTTCAAAAGAAATTTGCGCAAAAGTCGGTACACTGAGTAGTACAATTAAAACGGATAGTAGTAGTTTGTTCATAAAATTAAATTCGGTTTTAATGAGTAAA
>JBCCLS010000227.1:0-6044 GCA_039026835.1 Bacteroidota bacterium
CTAGTCCTACATATCCTGTTCCAACAACAGTTATTTTCATCTATTTATTTTTAGCGCTTTTTTTGTTTATTGTTTGATTCCTTAGGATACTTTTTTGTCTCGTAATGAAACTGTTTTGGTATCTTTTTTCGGTTTTTTGATTTCTTTTTTGTCTAATTCTTCATAAGAAGAGTTCATACTTTTATATTCAGGAACCAATGCCTTCATTCGTTTTACGACTTCCACTTTGTTGTATGCAGAAGCAGAAGCAATCAATTCGGCAATGTTGCTATTTATGGCTTCGTAATCATACATTTCTGCACGTGCAATCATAATTTTTTCGTTGTATGTAGGCAGTGTGGTCGATTTGTCGTTGAGTAATTCTTCGTATAATTTTTCACCTGGACGCAGTCCGATGATTTTTATTTCAATGTCTTTGTTGGGTACAAATCCTGCAAGCTTGATGATTTTTTTCGCCAGATCAATGATTTTTACCGCTTCACCCATATCAAAGATGTAAATTTCGCCTCCATTCCCCATGGCACCCGCTTCGAGTACAAGTTGGCAGGCTTCTGGAATCGTCATAAAATAGCGAATAATATCAGGATGTGTAATGGTTAACGGTCCGCCTTCTGCAATTTGGCGTTTGAATAATGGCACTACTGAACCATTGGAACCCAATACATTTCCAAAACGTGTGGTAACATAACTAGTAAGGAAACGATTGTTGTGTTGAAAAGCTTCCTGCATGGCTTGCACATAAATTTCCGCAATACGCTTGGATGCTCCCATTACATTGCTCGGATTTACCGCCTTATCGGTAGAGACCAAGACAAATTTTTCTGCTTTGAACTTTAATGCCGTGTCTGCCACATTTTTTGTTCCCATGACATTGGTAAAAATAGCCTGCGACGGATTGTCTTCCATCAACGGTACATGCTTGTAAGCAGCGGCATGGTATACAACTTGTGGCTTGTAGATTTCAAAGATGTTTTCTAGCTTTTCTTTGTCGCGCACATCTGCAATGACTGCTTCAAAGTCTAAGTTTGGAAAATTGGCTTTGATTTCCATCTGTATTTGATACAGTGGCGTTTCTGCCTGATCGAGAATGATCAATTTTTGTGGTTTGTAATTGGCAACTTGTCGTGCAATTTCACTCCCAATAGAACCTGCGCCTCCTGTTACTAGAATGCGACGATCAAAGAGTTCTTTTGCAATCAACTTGTTGTTGAGAACAATAGGCTCTCTTTCCAATAAATCTTCAATTTGTACATTTTGAATTTGTTGCGCCAGGTTTACATTTTCGGTGTCTTCCATATCGGACACTATTGGCGCTCTAAATACTTTGAAGTTATGCTCTAAGCATTCGTCTACAATTTTGATACGTTCTTCCTGTGTAATGGATTTATCAGCCAAAATAATAGCATTTGCTCCATGCACACGAAGAATTACCGAAAGTTTTCTTTTTAAATGAATGATAGGCAATCCTAAAATTTCTTTACTCTGGTTTTTCCCTTTTTTGTCAATAAACCCAATAAGTTTGTAACGTACAGGACGCTCTACTTTGAGTGCATTTGAGATGGCAATGGCATTGGAGTCAATTCCATAAATCATCACCTTGATTTGATCTTCTTTGGTAGCATAATCAAAATAGGCTTCAAATACTTGTTTTACCATCACTCGAAAGAGCAATAAAGCAGAGAACGAAATGGCAAAGTAGATAAATAATCCTGGAATTAGAAATAGATTGCTTTCTCTAAATATTAAATGCGAATAGTTGACAACCAGTAACGTAATGAGCGTCGCCAACGATGCCAAGAAAAATTTGATCGCATCAATAAAAGTGGAATGACGAATCAATCCAGCATAAGTTCTAAAGAAAATAAAGAAAAGTAGATTTGTAATTAAAATCAATCCTGTGTTTGGAGACAAACCAAAAAGCGGTTCTGTAGACAGCGTTAAATCGCTAATATTGATATTGTTTACAATGATGCCCGTTACAATTAATGACACACAGCAGATAAACATATCAAAGCATAAGATGAGCCATCTAGGCAAATATCCTATGTTCTTAAAGTCAATGCGTTTTTTACTTGATTTTAATACGTGTTTAAGTGCTTCTTTGGTGCTTCTAGAATTCAGTGGCTTCATCTCTCAATAAACAGATTCTTTATTTGGTATGACAAATTACTTAATTTATTTGTTTCTAGCCTACAAAAGCAGCTATAAGTTGTGCAATACGGGCTTTTTCTTGTGTAGTTAGGTTAGAACCTGAAGGCAAACAGAGTCCATTTTCAAATAAATCGTCACAAATGCCTGAGCCGTAATACGGGTATTTTTCAAATATTGGCTGTAAATGCATTGGTTTCCAGAGCGGTCTGGATTCTATATTGTCTTCCCAAAGTGCTAAACGCAAATCTTCTCGTGTAAATCCAGCTACTTCCGGATCAATTTTAATACAGCTTAACCAGTGGTTTGAGAAATATTCGTCTGTTGGCTCCTCAAAAACAGTTACACCAGCAACCTCTTTGAAAATATCTTTATAGAATGCTTGCATACCTCTTCGGAGTGCAATGTGTGCATCCAATACTTCCATTTGTCCTCGTCCAATTCCTGCAACAATGTTACTCATGCGGTAATTGTATCCAATTTCCGAATGTTGGTAATGTGGCGCATCGTCTCTGGCTTGTGTAGCTAAGAAGATAGCTTTCTTTTTAGCGGCTTCGTCATTACAAACAATAGCTCCGCCACCAGACGTTGTAATTATTTTATTTCCGTTGAATGACAAGGCTGCATATTCGCCAAAGGTTCCACAGTTTTTTCCTTTGTAAGTAGAACCTAGTGATTCTGCCGCATCTTCTATAACAGTGATTTCATATTTGCTGGCTATGGCAAGAATTTCGTCCATTTTGGCTGGCATTCCATATAAATGCACGGGGATGATGACTTTGGGCTTTTTTCCTTTCGCAATTCTGTCTTTAATCGCTGCTTCTAGATGCGTTGGGCACATGTTCCACGTTTCTGGTTCACTGTCTATAAAAACAGGCGTAGCACCTTGGTACAGGATGGGATTGGCTGAAGCCGAAAATGTCATACTTTGACAGAGTACTTCGTCGCCCGCGGTAACACCTGCTAAGATCAATCCTAAATGAATTGCTGCAGTTCCCGAAGCCAAAGCGCCAACTTCTTTTTGTGTGTTGAGAAACTTTTTTAAGTCTGCTTCAAAACCTGTGACATTGGGTCCTAACGGAGCAATCCAATTGGCATTAAAGGCTTCTTGTATGTATGATAGTTCGTTGCCGCCCATGTGTGGCGATGAAAGCCAAATTCTTGAGTTCATAGTCTTAAAATACTGTTTTCACGATATAATAGATATCGTTTTTGATACTGTAATTTTTTATATATTCTTTGTTCAGCGCTACTTTTTTAGGCCAAATCACTTCTCGATTGTATTTTTCAGGATCTTCCTGCGCTGCCAAAATTTCTTCTTCATTTTTAAAATAAATAGAAGCAGGTCCAGTAATTCCTGGTTTTACAGATAGTATGATTCGATCGTCACCTTCCAGTTCATCTGCAAATCCTGGTACATCTGGTCGTGGTCCTACAAAGCTCATTTGCCCTAAAAACACATTGATGAGTTGTGGGAGTTCGTCAATTTTTGTTTTTCTCCAAAATCGCCCAACTTTTGTGATTCTCGGATCTTTGTCTGTAGAAACCGTAGTCACAATGCCTTCTACATTTTTCATGCTGCGCAACTTGTATACTTTGAATATTTTCCCGTACTGCCCTACTCTTTTTTGCATAAAGAAACTGCTGAGTTTGGTATCAAACCTAGCAATAATCGCTGCAATTAAAATGAGCCATCCTGTAAATAGTAATCCTACGGTGGAAAGAAGCAGGTCAAAAATTCTTTTTATGATGAGATTCGTCTTTGTCAATCTAATTGGAGTTTATTTTTTTTATAAAAATATGTGTTAATGAACGTAAATAGTACAATTCCATTGAGTCTTATAAAGTAGTTTTCCGTGAGAAAACAAATGATAAATATAACCAAAATAGCAACGTACATCGTATCCTTTTTTCGGATTCCTAACCTGAGATTATTGTACAGTAATAGCAAAAACGGAAGCAGTCCGAATATACCTGCAGAAAACAACAAAGAAAGGTATACATTGTGCGAACTGTAGTTTTGTAAATACTGATCTTTAAAGTTTCGTATTTCCAAACAATAGCGTGGCAACAACCATTTTTCGTACCCAATTCCGTAACCGAAAATTGGTTTTTCTTTGATGAGTTCAACGCTACAACTTTGGATTCGGTATCGCGACCCAAAGAATTCTTCGGCGTCAAAATTTTCCATGTAATAGGTGATCGGTTTCATGAAAATTCGTCCAAATTTGTTGTTTTTTGACGCAATGAATATGGTGGTTGCACTCGCAATTAAGAGGACGACAACTATACTTTTGTAGGTGTACGATTTCAATTTTATCAAAATAAACGTAGGAATCATAAGCAATGCCAGTAAAAGAATGATACGTGAGTTTAGAATGAAGAAAAAGAAAAAGAAAAATACAATGATGAGTATGGCTCCTAATCGCTTATATATATTGGTAGTGTTGAAACTAACTTGTATGAGCACAAGAATGGAAATTAGGTTGTTAAGCGCGATGAATGTCGGATGCCATTCTTTGGTTTCTATCAATGCAATGTCAATGAAATATCGTTTGTTGAAAAATTCACTTGGATTCACGATAATTTCATGTACCAAGTTGAGTTTTATGATCAGATATATGGCGGCAATAATATTGGTAGCAATAAAAAGTGTCGTGATGATTTTTATTAGTTTTTTGGTGACTTTTAATGCATATATCAACGCAATTGGGATGAGCAGAATTGATAGCTCTCGTACCAAAATATCAAGTCCTTTGTTCTTGAGAGGCGAATAACTCAAAGAAATGATAAGCACAAAGTAGAATCCGCAGTTGATAAGGATAGGTTTGGCGCCTATTTTGGCAAAGTTTTCTTTGATTTCCTTAGTGTTGAAAGCAATGGTCGTTACAAAGAATACCAACAGGATTTTTGAAATCCAATCAATCGTTAGTATCGGCATACAGGATAACAATATGAGCAGTGCATACGGCGCTTTTTTGAGTGTTTGTAAAACGGATAAACTCTTCATATTGTGTATTTAAAACTAAAGCGTGTTGATTTTGATGATTTCAACAGTATTGGTGGCATAATCGTACACAGCAAAAGATGCATCGCCTTTCCATCCCATAACTTCTCCAGGATTGATCAACCATGTGTTGCCTACTACTGCTGTTTTTGATTCGTGGGTATGTCCACACAAAACCAAATCATAATCGCCTGTTTTGGCTAGTGCTTCTGCATAAAACGGATAGTGTGTCATAGCAATTTGTTTGCCTTCTAGGCTTATCACAGCATATTCACTGTTTAGTTTTAGATTTGGAAATTGCTCGTATGCAAATTTTTGAATTGTAAATCGGTCTCCATCTCCGTTGCCGAATACACAGTGTGTAACAATGCCACTCGCTCCAATTACTTTGGCAGGAATTGGCGAACAAAAATCACCACAAAAAAAGGTAGTTTCAATGCCTTCTTTTTTGAAGTATGCCAATAATTTTTCCAATCCTTCAAGATTGTCATGTATATCTGAATAAATGCCTATTTTCATGATGTGCCAACGTTTTAAGAAGCGTCAAAATTAGTGATTAAAACCCTTCATTACAAAGAAATTTTATGTGCTATTTTGGGGACGTAAGAATTGGTATTAAATGTATTCTTTGTATGATTTTTCTAAATCTACAATGTATGCATGCGACGGATATTGTGCTTTTACCTTTTCGGAAGGCATTTCCATGTATTTGCTGCCGTATCTGATTTCTAAATATTCGTCTACGTTTTCAAAAAAATAGCATTGCAGCTATCAAAAATCATTGTTACTCCATTTGTAAAACGAAAATTGGTACAATACGTTCGACGCTATAATAAAAAGAACACCGAATATGTAGGTCACTTTTTTGGAAGAGCTCGATTCGACAAAA
>JBCCLS010000228.1:0-6040 GCA_039026835.1 Bacteroidota bacterium
GACATTGACCGTGAGCATCTCTTCGGCCTGGCCAAAGCTGATGCCAGCAACAGGGGCCGCATCGCGATAGTCGCGCCCTGTTGCAACGCGCACATAACTTGTAATCGTCCGAGTTTCAGGAAAGTAGTTTCTGACGGATTGTAAATTAAATCGAAGAATAAAAAATCTTTAGATACATATTGATACGGAATATCAGGACAATCTTCAATTTTTGGAAAAGTTCCTAGCGGTGTACAATTGACAATAATAGGATGTGATTTCATGATCTTTTCACTTAAATCCTGATAAGAAATGGCGTTTTTATGTTTCGGTTTTCGAGAAACATATTTATACGCTATATTCAATTCTTCAAACACAAAAGCGATGGCTTTAGAAGCGCCACCAGTTCCTAAAATTAATGCTTTGGTATGCTGTTTTTGTAAATGTGGTTTGAGCGATTTTTTGAATCCGTAACAATCTGTATTGTATCCTTTTAGTGAACCATCTTCCAGTACTTTAATAGTATTAACAGCTCCAATTTTTTTTGCTTTTTTGTGTAAATGATCTAAGTGTGGAATGACACTTTCTTTATATGGAATTGTAACGTTCATTCCTTTAATATTGGGGTTTTCAGCGAGAATCTTTGGAAAGTCTTCAATCGTGGGAATGTCAAAATTAGTATAAAAATGATCGTTGAGTTGTAAGTGCTTGAATTTTCTGGAAAAATAACCTCTCGAAAAAGAGTAGGCAATGTGTTTTCCCAACAATCCGAAAAGTGATTTATATTTTTTTAGTTCGTTTTCCATACCAATCCAATGCTAATACAATTGCAATTCCAAATACCACAAAAAATAACGCAATCCACGTTTCGCTTGATCCAAAATCAGGCATAAAACGTTTGTAATTTTCAATAATTTCTCTGCCATTTGAGTCAAGCAACAAATTTCCAAGTTCGTCTTTTTTATACACTTCTTCCTTCCACGGCCATACAACGCCCAAGGAGCCCGAAATAAATCCGATAATGACAGCGGTTGTAATGTGTTTGAAATGTTTTAAGACATAATTGAGCAAGTGTGATAATGTAACCAAACCTACGGCTGAACCTGCAGTAAACACCGCCAATACCTTGAGTTCACGCACGCGATCTGGGTTGCTGATAAAATCAAAATTCCCCTGAATCATCTCGGCAATAGTATCATACAACGCATTGACCGAATCGACCAACAGCAGGACATAATTTCCCAACAAGATTAAGATAAATGAACCCGACAATCCAGGCAAAGTCATTCCTGAAACACTGATAATTCCACAAATAAAGACAAATCCTAAGTGATCGTTTTCTTTTGCAGGATTCATCAAACTGATGGCAATTCCGATAGCAGCGCCTACAAGTAAACTTGTAACAGTTGCTCGATTCCAGTGTTTAAAATCTTTTCCAATATAATAGATCGAGCCGAGAATCATCCCAAAAAAAGCAGCCCACACATACAGTTTGTAATGCTGAATAAAATAATCTAAGAGTTTGGATACACTAAAATAACTGATCAACATTCCTAAAATGAGCAATCCTAAGAATCGTCCGTTAATGTAGCGACCAAAACTTTTAAAGCGTCCGTTTAATAGAAATTTAAACGCTTTGCCATTAATCCGCTGTAGCGAAAAAATAAATTCTTCATAAAAACCTGCCACGAACGCGACAACGCCTCCAGAAACTCCTGGAACTTTGTTCGCTGCGCCCATTGCCAATCCTTTGACAACTAATAAGATTTTATCTTTGAGCCTTCGTGTGTTTTCCATGGAGTTTATGCGTGTTTTTTATCTTTTTTTGTTGCGAGTTTTTCCATGATGAAGATGGTTAAGAATCCAACAACCATCAACCCGATTGCGAGTAGCAACTGATTTTCTTGTTGTGTAAGCGTTTCGTAAGTATTTGGGAGAATGCTTTTTTCTAAAAAGGGAACTTCTTCACCATCCGAGTTGATTCGGGTTGTAAGCACTTCTTTCCAAGGCCAAATTTTGTTTAAAGAACCCAAAATAAAACCTGTTAGTATGGCAAATGTGATGTCTTTAAAGTTATTGAATAACCATTTAAGCAATTTTGAAAATAGGAGCAAACCAATAATAGCACCCACAGCTAAAATGGCAATGATTTTAAAATCTCTTTCGTCAATGGCGGTTAATACCGATTCGTAAGCGCCTAAAAGCACCAAAATAAAGGCTCCCGAAATTCCTGGAAGAATCATGGCGCAGATTGCCAATGCGCCTGCAATAAACATGAACCAAGGTGAATTTACAGTTGATTCGCTTCCTGAAAGCGTGGTAATATAATATGCTACGGCTTCTGCTAAAGCAAAACCAAGAATTGTTTTCCAATCCCACTTTTTAATTTCTTTTCCAATAAATAAAATACTAGCGACGACCAATCCGAAGAAAAAGGACCATAACAAAATAGGTTCATTTTTCAGGAGTAGTTTGATGAGTTTTGCCAGTGATAGAATGCTAATTCCGATTCCGAGAATTAAGGCGAGTAGAAAATTTCCGTTGAGTTGTGTCCACGCGGCTTTAATCCCATCTTTTCGGAGTGTTTTGAGCAATCCGAGATTGATATTATTGATTGAGGTAATAAGTTCTTCGTAAATTCCTGAAATAAAAGCAATAGTTCCTCCTGAAACACCGGGCACTACATCTGCTGCGCCCATAGCCAATCCTTTGAAGGTAATGATTAAGTAATCGAATAGATTTCTATTCATGTGTAGCTTAGATTATACGTTTTTTATCGTTAGAAGTCCATTTGTTTTCAAAATGAACGCTACACGCAAAAGTATGGAATTATGTGTATGGATTTTGAAATTCTGAAATAATATTTTTCACAGACGATCGCATCATCACACCAGGAAATAATTTTTTAAATGACGAGTGTTCATTGAAGTTGTTTCGCAAGGCATTTTTGAGGTGAAAGATTCCTTTACTTTGCTCACCAAGAATAAAATAGATGCCTGCCAAACGGTATTCAATTTTAGAATTGTCTGGATAAAATTCAAGTGCTTGCAACAATACATGTACGCCATTACTGAATTCGCCCAAGAGCTTTAAAATATCTGCCCACGCAATCCAAGTTGAGAGTTCGTAGTTGCCTAGTTCCACTGTTTTTTGATAGGCAATATCTGCTTCTTCATACAGTTGTAACGCACGATGAATTTCCGCACTGCGTTTCCAATACGATACATTTTCCGTATCAATATTGATGGCTTTGTTGATGTAATACAACGCTTTTTGATAATTGTGTTGGCGAATGTAATAATCGGTAATCGCAGTCCAGCCTTTATCTAATAAAGGATCTTCGTGAACGGTTTTGTAATAAAATTTGACAGCCAAATCGTTATTGCCTAATTTTTCATGACATTTTCCCATGCGCAAGTAGGCAAATGATGTGGGATCATCAAGCTCTAAGGTAACTTCGTAATTGTGAATGGCTTCGTTGTATTGTCCTAATTTTTCTAAAACTTTGCCTTTTTCCAAATATGCACCAATAAACGTATCATCGGCAATGATGGCAAAATCGAATGCTGCCAAGGCTTCTGTGTACATTTTTTTGGTGTAATATTGTTTTCCTAATTGATGCCAGGCTACTTCTGAATACGGATTTTTGTCAATATAATCGTTTAAATAGCTAATGGCGCCATCAATATCTTCTAAAAATTCAAAACAATAAATAATATTATACAGTGAAGAATAGTCGTCAATGTCTAAATCCATACACTTCATAAAGTAACGTTTCGCCTCTTTGAAGTCATCTATAAAAAGATATTCCATTCCAATTAATGAATTAACATCAGCAATGTCGTTGCTGAATTCCAATGCCATTTTTAGGAGTTCAATGGCTTTGTAGTGTTCGTCTCTTTTGGAATAGATATTTGCTTTTTGAATGTAAATTTCAGCATTCGAAGGTTCAAGCGTGTACAATTTGTCTAACATTTTTTCAGCTGCGTCCAATTTGTTTTCGAATACCATCAATTCAATTTCCATCAGTTTCAAGTTGACAGAACTTGGGTGTTGTTCCAAGCCGATTTTGATAGCTTTTTTGGCTAAAGCCACTTTTCCGGCGTCTAAATAATGGTGTGTGATTTCTTCAAATTCAGCGGAGTCAAAAAAGAAGACATTGTTTGTTTTCAACATCGATTCAAACTTCGAGAGTGCAAAATTATGATCTTCATTAGAGCTAAATAGCATAGGCAGATGCGCTTTTAGATTTCTATTACTTTAAATGTAGTTGATGTTCTTATTGATTTGGGGACTTGCGTCTAATTGTTTTCAACAAAGTAATCAACAACGGATACAATTGGTTTCTGGGGCAATGGGTTGATTGCTAGCTTTTTTATTTAGGTGAGGATAGTTGTTTATATATGTATAACGATCAATACAAGTATTTAGTCTTCAATTTTTCGTAAAACTTTCATAATAATTTCACAACCTTTTCGTATTTCTGCTTCTGAAATTGTCAATGGTGGCGTCATGCGAACGGCTTTGGGTTCAAAAAGTAACCAAAATAAAATCAATCCTTCTTCTAAAGATTCTAAGACTATTCGATTGGCAATATCACTACTTTTTACAATCAGTGATAACATGAGTCCTTTTCCGCGAATTTCTTCAATGTATTTGTGTTGTAATAATTCTCGAAACAAGGCTTCTTTTTGCAATGTTTGTTCCATTAAGTCACTTTCTGTAATCTCTTGAAGCGTCGCTAAACACGCTGCTGCAATGACAGGATGACCTCCAAAAGTAGTAATATGACCCAGTTTTGGTTGATCGTACAGCGAATCCATTAGCTCTCCAGAAGCTGTAAAAGCGCCCACAGGCATGCCGCCGCCCATTCCTTTTCCCATGACCACAATATCGGGTACCACATTGTAGTTTTGAAATCCGAATAAGGTTCCAGTGCGTCCAAATCCAGGTTGAATTTCGTCTAAAATTAATAACGCGCCCACCTCCTCACAACGTTTTTTGACTTTAGCCAAGTAATTGTTTTTTGGTTCAATAAATCCTGCGCCACCTTGAATGGTTTCCAAAATTACGCCTGCTGTTTTCGTGGTAATATTTGCTAAATCCGCTTCGTCATTGAATTCTATAAAATGCACATCGGGCAATAATGGACGAAATGCGCCTTTGCGTTCTTCATATCCCATGACACTCATCGCACCTTGTGTATTTCCATGATACGCATGATTGGCTGCAATGAGTTCCGAACGTCCTGTATAGCGTTTGGCAAGTTTCATAGCACCTTCAATGGCTTCCGTGCCAGAATTTGTCAAATAGGTTTTTTCCAACGGTTTTGGCAAATGTGCTGCGAGTAACTTGGTCAATTCAACGGCAGATTTCTGAATATATTCTCCGTACACCATGACGTGCAAATACTGATCAAGTTGTGCTTTGATGGCATTGACTACACGTGGATGTTTGTGTCCCAAACTACACGCGGAAACGCCTGCTACAAAATCCAAATACGCTTTGTCATGTGTATCATAGATGTAACTTCCATCCGCATGTGAAATTTCCATTGCCAACGGATGTGGTGTCGTTTGTGCTTGGTACGTAAAAAAATCGTTCTTCATCAACTATTCTCCTTCAAAAAAACTAGACTACAAAGATACAAAGTTAATTGTTCTTAAAACTAGATTTTGAAGTTGGGTTTCTGTCTTTGGAGGAATTGAAAGATTATTTGACTTTAATACATCATAGCGAGCAGGCACAACGTGGAAATCTTTTTCTATCTAAGTACAATTTTATAATAAAACAAACAGATTACTTCGCTGTACTCGTGATGACGAAGCATATATTTTAGTATATCATTACAAATAGCGTAAAGCAATTTGTTACTTCCGATTGCTAGTCAAAATAAAACAACCAACCATCAGATAAATCGTTCCACTCGAAATTCTCTTGATTTATAAGTTTTTCTTTTTGTATACGATTTCCCGCTTTTAACTGTTTTTCTCGGGCAATTGCTTCATCAATTGAATTAAATTCTTCAAAATAACTGTGATAAGCTCGTTTATTTTGAAGA
>JBCCLS010000229.1:0-5999 GCA_039026835.1 Bacteroidota bacterium
CAAGTGAAGAGCCATCTGGTTCTAATCCAGGCGGTGGCGGTGAATCGTCAATTACATCCATCACAGTAGCAGCAAGTACAACAAACCTTGAATTAGGTGGATCAGTAACATTTACTGTAACTGGAAACGATGGAACAAATTTAACTTCCAGTGCTTCTATTTTAGTAAATAACAGTACTATCCAAGGTACAGAGTTTACACCAACAGCTACAGGTTCATACCAAATTACAGCGAAGTATCAATCTTTAACTAGTAGTGCAATTAATTTAGAAGTAACTGCACCGGTGATTGTTTCTATGCGTGTTGAAAGTAATGCTGCAAATGTTAAAATTGGAGATACTGCAACATTTACTGTGATCGGTTCTGATTCATCAGGAAATGATTACACTATTACTGACACAGCTTCAATTTCTGTAAACGGAAGTGCAATTGCAGGAGATAGCTTTATGGTGATTGCTATGGGAGATTTACAAGTAACTGCTACAAAAGATGATCTTACTGCAGATCCTATTGACATTACTGTAACTGATGAAACTGCACCAGGTACTTTTAAAAGAAAGGCAATTGTTGAAGACTACACGGGAACATGGTGTGGATGGTGCTGTAGAGTATCGTATGCAATTGAGCAATTAGAAAGTCAAACAAATGATGCGTTTGTTATTGCAGCGCACATCGGTGATGGAATGCAAAATACGTACAGTCAAGCATTAGATAACGTATATGTTACTTCAGGTTATCCAACAGCAGTTATCAACAGAGACCAAGATTGGACATTCCCTGAGCCAAACAACATTGACCAAGTTATCAACTTAACTACAGGGACTACAACTTCTGGATTATCATTAAACTCTATGGTAGTTGGAGACAACTTACAAGTATATGTGAGTGCTGCTTTTGCACAAAGTACTCCTGGAGCTAAATTGGTAGTATTTGTATTAGAAGATGGTATTGTAGCTTCACAAGCAAACTACACTAGCTACTATAACGGCGTTGATCCAGTTACAGATTTTGTACATAACCACGTATTGAGACACTCAATTACAAATGTATTTGGTGATGCTATTCCTAATACAGGAGCAGGACAAAAGCATACACAAGTATTTGATATTCCTATGCCAGCAAGTGTTTCAGACTCTTCAAGAGTATCTGTAGTAGCAATGATTGTAGGATCTGATAACAAATTAATCAACGCAGCACGTTCTAAAACAGGAACAGTGGATGCAGCAGATTCTGATTTCCAAGCAAACTAATATGTAATTATAATTAGCTAGAATTATTTTAATTCTTTATATCAAAGCAGCTCCTCGGAGCTGCTTTTTTTATATGGTATAAAACCATACCTGAACTTAGAAACTTTTTGGTAGCTTTATGTATAACCATTAAATAAGCATACTCATGAAAAAAAGAAAGTTAACCAGTTTAGCACTCAACAAAAGCATCATCTCATCGTTTGATGTTGATAAGGTAAAAGGACAATTTGGACCAACAGATTTAACCAAAGATTGGTACATTGACGAAGGCGGCAATTACGTGTGTATTTCCTTCTTTTGTCGTTAATTTTTTAAAACGAATAAACAATTAGCATCTTTTAAGATGTTTTTTTGACTATTTGTCTAAATGTTAATAAGTTAAATATGGTAAAACCGTAGCGAAAGACCTATTTGATTTTTTACTTTTAAGTGTTAACCAAAAAACACGCATATCATGAAAAAAAGAAATTTAAAAAGTTTAAGCCTAAACAGAAAGACAGTTTCTAACTTTAAGGTAGGTACGCTAAAAGGCGGATTTGTATCTCGAGAGTGTAGTGATATCTGGTACCAAGATGAGGACGGATATTACGTTTGCTGTACTTTTGGCCATTGCTAAAAGAAATTTCAAAATCATTGATAACAATAACCTAAAGAATGAAAAAGCCAGTGTTTCCACTGGCTTTTTTTAATGTTTGTATACAATGTAAGCTGTTTATCCTAAAAATGGATATCTGTAATCTGTAGGAGATACAAATGTTTCTTTGATCAATCGTGGAGAAACCCAGCGCAATAAGTTTTGGGCTGAACCTGCTTTATCATTGGTTCCTGAAGCTCTAGCACCACCAAATGGTTGTTGTCCTACAACGGCACCTGTTGGCTTATCATTGATATAGAAGTTTCCTGCACAATTTTCCAATGCTTTGGTCGCTTGCTCAATTGCATAACGATCACCAGAAAATACAGCGCCCGTCAACGCATACTCAGAAGTAGTATCCACCAATTGTAAGGCTTCTAGCCAATCAGCATCTTCATAAATATATACCGTTACTACAGGGCCGAATAATTCTGTTTCCATGGTTGTGTATTTCGGATCAGTAGTGACAATTACAGTTGGCTCTACAAAATATCCTTTAGATTTATCATAATTCCCACCAGCTACAATCTCAGCATTTGCATCTGTTTTAGCGTGGTCTATGTAGGAAGCCAATTTATCAAATGAACCTTCGTGGATTACAGCAGTAATAAAGTTACTCAAATCACCAGGAGAGCCCATTTTAAAAGAAGCGATGTCTTCTTTTACATACGTGAGTACATCATCTGCAATCGATTTTGGTAAATATACTCGTGAAGCTGCACTACATTTTTGTCCTTGGAATTCAAAAGCACCACGCGAAATTCCCGTAGCAACTTGCTTAGGATTCGCACTAGGATGCGCAATAATAAAATCTTTTCCACCGGTTTCACCTACAATTTTTGGATAGGTTTTATAGGTGTGAATATTGTTTCCAATCTTCTTCCACAATTCTTTAAACACATATGTAGAACCTGTAAAGTGAACTCCTGCAAAATCAGGACTATCCAAAATAGTATCTGTAATCATTACTGGATCACCATAAATAACATTGATAATACCATCTGGCACACCTGCTTCTTTAAAAATATCCACAATTACCTTTGCTGAGAAAATTTGGCTATCGCTTGGCTTCCAAACTACAGTATTTCCCATCATGGCAGCACTCGCTGGCAAGTTGGCGGCAATCGCAGTGAAGTTAAATGGCGTAATTGCATAAATAAAACCTTCAAGCGGTCTGTATTCTACACGATTCCAAATACCTTCTGCTGAATCTGGCTGCTCTTCATAAATTTGTGACATAAATTCAACGTTAAAACGTAAAAAGTCAATCAACTCACAAGCAGCGTCAATTTCAGCTTGGTGTACTGTTTTTGACTGTGCAATCATGGTAGCTGCGTTGATTTTAGCTCTATAAGGTCCAGCGATTAATTCTGCAGCTTTTAAAAAGATAGCTGCACGTTGTTCCCACGCCAATTGTGCCCACTTTTCTCTAGCTTGCAACGCACATTCAATAGCTTCTGTTACATGTGACTTTTCAGCTAAATAATAATTCCCCACAATATGTTGGTGATCGTGCGGAGGCGACATTGGTTTTCTGTTTCCTGTGCGTACTTCATCACTTCCAATATACATTGGTACGTCTACGTGTCCTGTGTAATACGCTTCGTATTGTGCAATGACAGCAGCTCGTTCTGGAGTTCCAGGAGCATACGATTTTACAGGCTCATTGATGGCTGTCGGAACTTGAAAAAATCCTTTTCCCATAGGTGAAATATTTTATAATGTTTTGATTTGAATTTTAAGCCGCAAAGATACAAAAAAAATGCACCTTTAAGTGCGCTTCCTGTGCTCCACTTTTGTGAGATTTTAATTTTTTTGTTTGAAATTTTAAAAAAAATTATACAATTCACAGTGACTGCGGCTATCTAGTGAAAATTTTGTAAGTTGCCAATAAAAAGATAGACAAAGACTACTATGTGCACAGTTAGTTTTATTTATAAAGGAAAGAACGAATTTATCCTCACTTCCAATCGTGATGAATCTCCCGTAAGGGAAACAAAAAATCCAGCATTGTATACCATTTCAAATACAAAGGTTGTCTTTCCAAAAGATGAAGTTGGTGGCGGTACTTGGATCGGCATGAGCGATCAAAAACGAGTGGTATGCCTGTTAAATGGAGGATTTGAATTTCATGAACGTTTGCCCGAATATCGTCATAGCCGTGGAATTGTAGTGAATGATTTTTTAGTCAGTTCAGCTATTGAAAAAACTGTGTTAGATTACAACCTTGATAATATTGAACCGTTTACAATTGTCATTGTAGATTGGAAAACATCCTTACAACTTTTTGAATTGGTGTGGGATGGAACCCAGAAACACTTCCAAAAATTACCACTACATGTGCCACATATTTGGTCCTCTTCTACTTTATATTCTCAAGAAATGAAACAGTTGCGCCGCGATTGGTTTGCAGAATTTCAGCGAAAAGCACAATTAGACGCAGATTCCATATTGCAGTTTCACAAAACTGCTGGTATTGGCGATCCAAATGTTGATGTGATCATGGATCGTTTTTTTATCAAAACTGTCAGCATTACACAAATTGAAAAAAAAGCAGATACACTTTCCATGCGCTATAATAGTTTGGTGAAAAATACACAAAGTGAGATTGTTTTCAATCCATTAGAAGCATTGCATGAGTAACACAGGTGTGATATTGGTACTTGCGTATCCGGAAACCATTGTGCGCACTTCACAGGAATGGTATTCACCGTATTTACGATTTATGGGAATGGGCACTAAAAATTATGTACGTGCAGGACATGCAGCGTTGGTGTTGATTGAAAAGGCAACAGGAACATTGGCGTACTATGATTTTGGACGTTACATTACCAAAGTATCATACGGACGTGTGCGATGCAAAAAGCGTGATCGCGAACTGGATTTTCCGCTCAAAGCATTATTTCGCAACGGTGAAATTGTCAATTTGGACGAATTGATACACTTTCTTGGCAACAATCCAACATTAACACATGGCGAAGGAACTATGTTTGCGTCTGTTTGTGATCAAATTGATTATGAAGCAGCAACTGCATATATCAACTATTGTTTGCGACAAGGTTCAAGAGCGTACGCTGCATTTATAAAAAATGCTTCCAACTGCGCAAGATTTGTCACAGATACATTGATTGCCTCTACAACAAATGCTACCATAAAAAAACGACTCAAAAAATCCAATCGATTTACGCCAAGTACCATTAGTAATGTGGTGTTGGCAAGTACTACCAATACTATTTACGAAGTTGAAGGCGACAACATTCGTCCGTTTACGTCTACTTCGCGAAAGGTAACTGTGCGTTGTTTTTTAGATCGTTTAAAAGATTTTGAACCGAATTTACAAGGAAATTTAAAACCCAAAAAAGTAACAACACTTTCTGAACAAGCGCAATGGCTTTCAGGAATTGGTTCTGGGAGTTGGTTTGAAATTGAAGCATTGCCCGCCGCCACTTTTTGTTATCGAATTCGCCGTATTTCTCCATATGGAAAAGTTGATGTAGATGGTATTTTTAAAGTAAACAATCCACAATTTGATTTGGAGCAACCCTATCAATTCATCTACGATTCCAATTGTGCCTATTGTTCTATTTTGCAACATGATACCGTCTATTATTTTACATTTCAGGAAGATTATAAGTTGTTGGTGGAATAATTTTTTTTAATGTGTTAATTTGATGATTTTGTAAATACGATTCGTCTGTTTGATTTCTATGACAAAAGCAAGTGATTTTAATAAAATCTTTGATTCGTCTTTGCGAGCGCAACGCGGCAATCTGTCAGAATCAAAGCAAGATTTGTCTTTGAATACGCATTTGTAAATTTAAAAGGAATTAGGTACTAGTCAAGAACTAAATACCACTTTGAAAATCTAGCGTCACTTCGAGTAATTTTGAGGGACGAAAAATTGTATCGAGAAGTACTTGATTACAATGTTTCAATTTGAAAATGTACCAATGTATCAATGTATTTCAAAGGAAATTATGTATTTAATTAGAAACAGATTACTTCGTCGTTTCCTCCTCGTAATGACGTATCGGAGTCTTTTTTGCTTCAAAGTTGTTCTCGATACATTTTTATCTTCGCTCCGCTCTATAAAAATACTTGAACTGACGTTTGGA
>JBCCLS010000230.1:0-5971 GCA_039026835.1 Bacteroidota bacterium
CCAAATTCTGTTCCCACAAATAATAAATTACTATCTACATGATCTTCCTCAATCGCATATACACTTCCACGTTCTGGTAAATTGGACGCGATGGCTTTCCAACTTGCACCTTTATCCGTAGACTTGAAAATATACGGTGTAAAATCTCCGTATTTATGATGATTGAATGCTACATAGATTACATTTTCATCATGTCGAGACAAGTAGACACTATTCACATACGATTGTGTTGGCGCTCCTGAAATATTCGTGATTTTCTTCCACGTACTTCCACCATTTTCAGAAATATGAACCAATCCGTCATCAGTACCTACGGCTAATAAATCTTTATTTTGTGGCGATTCCGAAAACGCTACAATCGCTCCATAAGGAGACGTTGAACCATTTTTGGCAACCGCATCAATACTTACGACACGATCGTATACTTTTAAAGTGTTTCTATCTATTTGTTGTGATAAATCGTCACTAATAACATCCCAACTGTTTCCGTAATCATCTGATCTGAATACTTTATTTGCTGCAAAGTATACTCTTCCTGAAACATGCTTGCTCACGGCTAAAGGCGCATCCCAGTTGTAACGATAGGCATTTTCACCTTTTCCTGATTTTGGTTTGATTCCTACAGTTTCCCCACTTTTTTTGTCGAAACGTACCAAACCTCCGTATTGCGATTGTGCATATACAATATTTGGATTTTTAGGATCAATTTGCGATTCAAAACCGTCTCCTCCATTGGTAATAAACCATTCTGAATTCCGAATGCCGTGATTAGTCAATACTCTGGAAGGTCCTCCTAAACTAAAATTGTCTTGTGTTCCTCCATAGATGTTGTAGAAAGGGGCGTCGTTATCTACAGCTACTTTGTAAAATTGTGTTACAGGTAAGTTCTTTTTAAAATCCCATGTCTTCGCTGCATCAAAGGTTTCATAAATTCCACCATCACAACCGACAACCCAATGCTTGTTGTTATGCGGATTGATCCACATGGCGTGGTTATCTACGTGTTTGGTATCTTCGCCAACCAATTGGAAACTTTTTCCACCATCGTGCGTGACAGACATCCAAGTGTCCATTGAATACACTGTGTTTTCATCTATAGGATCGGCAACAATTTCTTGGTAGTAATTTCCACTAGTCACATGACTACTTCGTTTTTCCCAACTAGCGCCTCGGTTGGTCGACGCATAAAATCCTCCTTTTCTATTGGCAGCTTCTACAATGGCATAAATGATTTCAGGATTCGCTGGTGAAATGGCTAAACCAATACGACCTAATTCTTCATTTGGCAATCCTTTGTTAATTTTTGTCCACGTTGCACCACCATCAGTGCTTTTGTGTATTCCTGAACCTGGTCCACCACCAACATACGTATATACGTGACGTCTTCTTTGTAATGTGGATGCGTATAATACATTTGGCTCTCTAGGATCCATGACAATGTCGTTTACACCTGTGTGTTCGTCTACTGTAAGAATCGCAGTCCACGTTTTGCCGCCATCTTCCGTTTTGTAGAGTCCTCTATCGCCTCCTTTGCTCCATAATGGACCAATGGCTGCTACATAAACAACATTGGAATCATCTGGATGTACAATTATTTTTCCGATATGCTCCGAATTTTTCAATCCCACATTTTTCCATGACTTCCCGCCATCTTCCGATTTGTACAATCCGTCTCCGTAGGCTACCGAACGTTGGTTGTTATTTTCTCCAGTTCCTACCCAGATTACATTGGAATTATTTGGGTCCATGGTCACACAACCTATAGAATAGGAACCTTGTGCGTCAAAAATAGGTTGATACGTTACACCTGAGTTTACAGTTTTCCACACACCGCCAGCGGCAGTCGCAACATAATATTCGAATGGATTGTTTGGATTGAAGGCAAAATCTGAGATACGTCCTGAGGTTAGTGCAGGTCCAACATTTCGCCAAGAAAGTCCTGAAATCGAAATGGATTCTAGTGGTGCTTTTTGCTCAGTCTTTTTTTTAGATTTTCGTTGTGCTTCACTGATGTGAGGCATTCCTAACAAGCAAATAAGCAGTAAGAATAGTGGTTTTTTCATAGGTTGTTGATTAATTAGTTGTTGCATCAAATGTAACAAACATTCTATTGATTATCTCTATTATCTTTCAGTATCAACTTATACTTTAACAGACGAAAGTATGCTTTAACTTAATTTTAACTAATTCTTGAGGATGCATAAAAAAATCCTGTCACGTAAACAGGATTTTTTAAAGTATCATTTATGTGTGTAAATAGTTCTGAACGCAATTTGAAATTCCTTTCATAATTGAAAATTAGTTTGATGAGATGCTGAATCGAGTTCAGCATGACATTTTTAGAAACTTTTCAGTATTATAGAGAAAGATCCCGCTCTTCAACAGGATGATACAATAAAACCATTTTAAAGATGGTTTTATTGGATCACCGTTCCCTTTGGAATAATAGCATCTTTTTTAATGACTACGATTCCGTCTTTGATGAAATACGTATCAGTTTCGACGTCTTTTAGTGTAGGTCCACCGTTGATTTTTACATCATCTCCAATGCGACAGTTTTTGTCTATGATCGCGTTTTTGATGTAACAACGCTCGCCGATTCCCATGAGAATGTCAATTTTCTTTTGTTCGATTTCATCTAAAGATTCATACGAGTCGCTTCCCATCATATAGGTATTGACAATGACTGTGTCTTTTCCGATACGTGAACGAATTCCGATAACAGAACGCTCAATTTTAGATGCCTGAATGATACAACCGTCTGAGATGACTGTATTATTTAATGTCGTTCCTGAGATTTTTGACGTCGCAAGAATACGCGCATTGGTATAAATACGTTTTGTTTGATCGTACAAGTTGAATTTAGGAATATCATCAGTTAATCCAAGATTTGCTTCAAAGAAAGAGTCAATATTTCCAATGTCTGTCCAGTAGCCTTCGTACTGATAACTTACCGTTTTGTGTTTGTCAATACTTTGCGGAATGATTTCCTTTCCAAAATCTACCGTATCAGGATTATCCATGAGTTTAATGAGCAAATCTCTGTTGAAAATATAAATTCCCATCGACGCTAAGTACAATCTGCCTTCTTTCTCCATTTCTTTTCCAACATCCGAAGTCCAATCTGGTAACAAATCTGCCGCAGGCTTTTCAATAAAAGTAGTGATTACATTTTCATCATTGGTTTTCATGATTCCAAACGAGGTTGCATCTTTTGCATTTACAGGATAGGTCGCAATAGAAATTTCTGCTCCAGATTGCTCGTGCTTTTTGATCATATCATTAAAATCCATCTGATATAATTGATCACCCGAAAGAATGAGTGCATACTCAAAGTCATTTTTTAAAAAGTGGTGCATGCTCTGACGTACCGCATCAGCTGTTCCCTGAAACCATTTGTCACTCGAAATAGTCTGTTCTGCCGCAAGGACATCCACAAATGCAGAACTAAAGAAGCTAAAGTGATAGGTTTTGGAAATATGCTTATTTAATGATGCCGAATTGAACTGCGTCAACACATACATACGCTTGATGTCTGAGTTGATACAATTAGAAATTGGAATATCTACCAATCGGTATTTTCCAGCAATTGGCACCGCAGGTTTGGAACGTGCCGCTGTGAGTGGATAGAGTCGAGAGCCTTGTCCGCCTCCGAGAATGATACTTAGTACTTTGTTGTTAATCATGGTAAATTATATGATAGATTTATATAGGTTTTCTGTCTGTTTTGCAATGGCTTTCCAATCAAAAAAGTCTTCTACACGCTTTCTTCCTGCAATTTCCATCTTGGCTCTGAGTTCGTCATCGCTGACCACTTTGTTGATCCCATCTGCCAAGTCTTTTGCGAATTTTTCAGGATCAACAGGTTCAAAAGGAGCAACATTTAATTGTTCTACAGGAATGAGAATTCCTGTTTCGTCAGGAATAACTACCTCTTTAATGCCGCCAACAGCGCTGGCAACTACTGCAGTTTTACATGCCATCGCTTCAATATTGATAATGCCAAAAGGTTCATAGATTGACGGACAACAAAATACAGTTGCATGTGAATAGAGTTGAATGACTTCCGCTTTGGGTAACATTTCTTCAATCCAAAATATATTGTCACGCGTTTCTTTTACGGCAGCTACACTATTTTTCATTTCTTCTGCGATTTCGGCAGTATCTGGTGCACCTGCACACAACACAATTTGCGTGTCTTTATTTACATGTTTGATCGCATTTACTAAGTGGATGATTCCTTTTTGTCGCGTAATGCGTCCCACAAACAACACATACGGTTTGGCAGCGTCAATTCCAAACTTTTCAAGCGTGCTAGTGTCTTCTGTAAATTGATATTGCTCTAGATTGATTCCGTTGTAAATGACTTTTATCTTGTCTTCTTGCACATTAAAATACTCCAACACATCTACTTTGGTTTCTTCGGAAACAGCAATGATTGCATCTGCCATTTCAATCGCTGTTTTTTCAATCCATGAAGAAGCATCGTATCCGCGACCGAGTTGTTCGCGTTTCCAAGGACGTAACGGTTCTAACGAGTGTGTGGTAATGACCAAAGGTTTTCCGTAGCACAACTTTGCCATAATTCCTGCAAACTGCGCGTACCACGTATGACAATGCACAACATCTGCGTCAATTCCGTTGGCATTCATGTGTAAATTGGTTTTCATGGTATTGAATACCGTTTTTAGCTTGGTATCAGTTGCTACAAAACTTTCGTGATTGCCCAAAAATCCTGTTATGCTTAAATTATCAGTATTAACATCTTGATCGCCAAAACTGCGCACTTCAACATTCATTAATTTTTTGAGTTCGTCTGCTAGGTATTCTACATGTACGCCAGCACCACCATAAACGTACGGCGGAAATTCTTTGGTGAAGAAAAGTACTTTCATCTGTGTATTTCTCTTTTTCGAGTTATTTTTAAGTAAGGACTTTAAAATTAGAGAATTAATTTGACATAATTGCTATATTTTTTAGACTGTTAACCGAATAGTAAAACGAAAACATTTTCGTAATGATTCATTTTTTGTTACGACCTAACTTAGGATTAATTTAATTATAAGTCACACTTTACTATCAAATTATTGTTTGTGTAAAAAGCCGTATTTTTGAAGTAAAAATTGAGATAAAAATTTTAAAGAAGATTAGATGAGAAAGATTTTTTTAGTTGTCCTAGTTGGGATGTTTTTTAGTTGCAATACTGTAGCGCAAAAAAAAGTAGCACAGAATTCTAAAAAGGAAACATTTAAGGTAAACAAAACAGAAGAGGAATGGCGCAAAATATTGAGTCCGAAAGCCTATTATGTATTGCGTGAAGCTGGAACTGAGCGCTCCTTTACAAGTCCACTTAATAAAAATTACGAGAAAGGCACGTATCATTGTGCAGGTTGTGATACTCCATTGTTTAAAAGTGATCACAAGTTTGATTCAGGAACTGGATGGCCAAGTTTTTATCAAGAAATTGAAGGCAATGTATCATATAGTACCGATTATAAAATTGGCTATGCACGCACGGAAGAACACTGCGCTACTTGTGGTGGACATTTGGGACATGTATTTGACGACGGTCCAAGACCTACAGGAAAGAGACATTGTATCAACGGTGTGGCATTGAAGTTTGTCCCTGAGGTAAAATAGATTGTTGGTCACGCTGCGCTTTGGTATTGCTTTGCTCTTGGTATTTTGGTATGTTAGTTTGTGAATATTTTTGAACCAAATTGACACATTAGTACATTTTCAAATTTTCAAATTGAATATTGGTCACGCTGCGCTTTGGTATTGCTGCGCTCTTGGTATTTTGGTATTTTGTTAGTTGAGTTTGTGAGTGTGCTTTGAAGTAAATTGACACATCAGTATATTTTCAAATTTTCAAATTTTCAAATTTTCAAATTGAGTATTAGTCACGCTGTGCTCTGGTATTGCTGCGCCGTTAGTATTTTGGTAGTTGAATTTGTGAATGTGCTTTGAA
>JBCCLS010000231.1:0-5923 GCA_039026835.1 Bacteroidota bacterium
CATTTTTTTCATGACTGTTGGTTTTTTGAGTAATTAGTTTTATTTATTTTGATTTGGGTTTTGGTTCAGACTCCATTCTCCAACGGAGTTCCTTCGGCTAATACAATTCCACATTCTTTCAATTTCAGAATCATAAGTTTCATTAAAAAAAAAGTCCGACTGGTGAAGTCGGACTTTATAAATTGATGTAAAATATTTTATATCAACACAGTATATAAATGTCCGGACTTCTCTTCCAAGAGAATCTTTGCACGAACTTATTTACTGTGATAGTTGTCATTTTTTGCTTATTTGATTCAAAACTACATAAAAAAAAGACACCTCAAACAAAAATTTTTTATTTTTTGATGTGATACTAGTTCCGAATGAAATATTATGACATGAAAAAAGCAGTACTCAAATGCGTGATCAGTACTGCTCTTTCTGTAGGTTTTACCTACTTAACATCAGTTCGATAAAAGTTTTATTCAAATAAAAATTATGCTTGCTAAGAAAATAAAATACAAATTATTGTAATTCTGTTTTTTACTTTCGTTTTCTTTGCTCGCACAAAGAAAAGAAACAAAAGAAAGTGCGCTTTTCCAGAGGTGTTTTTGCTTTTTCTTTTCTGGAGAAAAACCAAAACCGCATGAATTTTTCTAAATTTCTTCCATGGCTTCAGAAATTTTTAACGAAAAACTCATACTACACTGCGGAAAAGATAATGCCACTGTTATACTTTTATGTCGAACTCACGTTACCTAATACATGTTATTTGACTAGCATTTTCTTGGTGATGATAATTTCTCCATTCGAAATTAGGCTGTACAAAAACATTCCTTTTCCAATATCACCTGAATTAATTACGAGTTCTCCCTTTGTGTTTGAAAGATCGTACTCTTTGATGTACTTTCCTGTCATGTCAAAAATGGTGATGTTTGCTTTTGTATTGCTGGGCAATGTGTAACGAATTGTCGCGACACTGTTGAACGGATTTGGAATGTTTTGTTCCATCGAAAATACTTCTTTTGTGTCATCAGTGACACCTTCGATGGAATTTCCTCCATTTCGTTTCTCTTCTTCCAATACGCGAACTTTCTCGTTCAATTCTTGGATACTTGAGGTCAATATCGAAATCAATCCGATATAGTTTACAGCTTTATATTCGTATTCGTCAACAATTGTATTTTCACTATCAAAAATTGGTTTTCTGATGGTTGTCACCAACTCTGGAAAGACTTCTTCAATGTTTTGCGCAATGAATCCGTGTTGCAATCCTTGTGGTAAGTTCAATTGATCATTCTCTTTAAACTTGTAGGTGACAGCATCCAACTGCTCAACTTTTTCTAAAATATTTTCTTCGTTGGTAATTTCTTCTTTGAGTTTTTTATCAGAAGAGATAAAAATTCCGTTCACGGTTACATTTCCATCAAAATAACCTGCAAACCAATTTGAATTGGTAGTTGGTGAACTTCCATAAATACCAGCGCCAAAATTATTGATTGTGGTACTGCTGCTAATCGCGCCACGAACGCCGTATGTACTTCCAAAACTACTTGTAGAACTCTGCTGATTCACAAATGCATCTATTCCACTGTAAACGGCAGAAGCGTTATCCATTCGTATATAGATTCCTGTAGACGCAAATGTATTTCCAGTTTGAGTGATATCAATGCCACGCATCGCATAGCCACCCGCATTGTTTATAATTCGAAGTCCTGTCGCGGTGCCGCTGGTAGCGGTTTTGTTTTCTATGGCCAATCCTGCTCTATTGGAAAATCCAACATCAGTGTAATCAATTCCGACTTTAATGTCTGAGAATAGTAATGGTTCCCCAAAAAGGGTTTTTCCATCATCTGTCATGGTCGCGACCAAAGTTGAACTTGTCGATGTAAAACTGTTGGCAACTCTAAATTCTAAGTCTGTTCCTGCAAACGAAGACGCACCGATCCACTGTAACCTTGGATTGGCATCATTAAGGTCTTGATAGCCTAGAGTAATGGCTCTGTTTGGTAATTGAAAGCGCAACCCGTAAACGGTTTGGTTTCCAGTAAATAATCTTCCAAAAGAAAACCAGCGTTCATTGGCAAATCCGAAGTCAGTGCCTGAATCTAGTTGTGTAACGATTCCAGGACCAAATCTAAACGTTTCTCCTGGAATTGGTGTCGGAGATGAAATCGTAGGTACAATGAATCCTGAGGATTCATTTTGTGCAAACAGAAGTGCACTAAAAAATAGCGTAATTAGTAATGTGATTTTTTTCATGTGTATAATTGTTTTGGTTATCTATTTAAAATATAAATAAAATCGCAATTATATGTAGGTTTTTACCGTAAATAAATATTTTATCAACATGATTATGAATGAAATAGAAAATTATTTACCACAAAGAAAAATGAAGTATATGTGTAGAAATGTTAGTATTTTTAGATAGAAAAAGCAGTAATTACATGGGGAGTAATTACTGCTTTTGCCGGAAGCGTAGGTTAAGCTTCTATATATTTTACTTGACGATCATTTTCTTCGTCATGATGATTTCGCCACCTGAAATTAAGCTGTATAAGAACATTCCTTTTCCAATATCACCAGAATTGATTACCAATTCTCCTTTTGTTTTTGAAAGATCGTACTCTCTGATAAACTTTCCTGTCATATCAAAAATGGTAATGTTTGCTTTCGTACTACTTGGTAATGTATAACGAATGGTTGCAACGCTATTGAACGGATTTGGAATATTTTGCTCCATAGAAAATACTTCTTTTGTGTCTTCTGTAACACCTTCAATAGTTGTATTTCCTCCATTTCGTTTCTCGTTTTCCAATACGCGCACTTTTTCGTTTAATTCTTGAATGCTTGATGTCAATACTGAAATCAATCCAATGTAGTTTACCGCTTTGTATTCGTACTGTCCTAACAATTTGTTGTCTTCACCAATGATTGGTTTTTGAATAGTTGTCACCAATTCAGGGAATACTTCTTCTATGTTTTGTGCAATGAATCCATGTTGCAATCCTTCTGGTAAGTTTAATTGATCATTCTCCTTAAACTTGTAAGTTACAGCATTCAACTGCTCTACTTTTTCTAAAATATTTTCTTCGTTTTTTATCTCTTCTTTGAGTTTTTTGTCAGAAGAGGTAAACATTCCATTCACGGTTACATTTCCATCAAAATAACCCGCAAAACGATTGCTTACAGCAGCAGAAGTACCGTAAATTCCAGCTCCAAAATTATTCGTTGTAACTCCCGATGGAAGATTGATAGAGCCACGAACTCCATAGGTATATCCGCCGTTTGCCGTTACAAATGAGCTTACACCTTGGCTGTAAAATGCATCTCTGATATTAATACTTACACCTGTATCAGCATATCCGCCACCCGAACTATTGACTTGTAAACCTGCTTTTATATAAGTAGAAGTATTATTTATAGATTTGAATCCAACTACCGTTCCACTGGATCCGCTAGTGTTTTGAGCTGTGATTCCAGTTCTATTTGAAGTTCCAACACTAGTATAATCTACTCCTACAAGTGATTCGTTAGAAGATGACAATGGAGTACCAAAATATGTTCTTCCATTATTAGTCATTGTCGCTACCAATTTAGAATTTGTAGACGTAAAACTATTTGCTACTCTAAATTCTAAATCTGTTCCCGAAAAAGAAGATGCACCAATCCACTGCAATCTTGGATTTGCATCACTGAGGCTTTGATATCCTAATATGACAGATCTATTTGGCAATTGAAAACGCAATCCATAGACACTTTGACTTCCGGTAAACAGTCTTCCCAAAGAAAACCAGCGATCATTGGTAAATCCGAAACCGCTGCCTGAATCCAATTGTGTGACTATCCCAGAATCAAATCTGAATGTCTCGCCGGAGAGTGCGCTAGGACTTGAAATTGAAGTAGAAATACTTCCATCTGATTTGTTTTGTGCAAACAATATTGCACTGAAAAATAACGTAATTAGTAAAGTAACTTTTTTCATAAGTTTGAATTTTTGGTTAATTTTGTTTAAAGTTACACCTAAAACGTTAAACAAAATTACGGGATTACCGTAAAATTTTAGCTATCAATTACTTACAAATATTTTATTTTATACACATGTGTAGTTATATTTTTATGACAAATCACATATAAAAAGAACAATTTTAAACTAAAAAAAGCAGTAACTACTGTTAGTGTAATTACTACTTTTTTATACAAGTAATATGTATGTATAGCTTTATCTGATAAGCATCTTTTTAGTCATGATGACATCACCTCCAGAAATTAAACTGTACAAAAACATCCCTTTTCCTATGTCGTTGGCATTGACTACTATTTCACCTTTTGTCATTGACAGATCGTATTCTTTGATATATTTCCCCGTCATATCAAAAATGGCAAGTGTTGCTTTTGTATTGTTGGGGACAGTATACCGAATCCTTGCAACATTGCTAAATGGATTGGGAATGTTTTGTGCTATTGAAAATACTTCTTCTTGATTTTCCTGAATTTCATCTACAGGAGTTTTACGTTGGTTTCTTTCACGTGTTAATGCTTGTACTTTCTCGTTTAGTTCTTGAATGCTTGCTGTTAATACTGAAATCAATCCGATATAATTTACCGCTTTGTATTCGTATTCACCTGTAGTGTTATTTTTTGCATCAAATACTGGTTTTTGTATTGTTGTAACCAATTCTGGAAATACTTTTTCAATATTTTGCGCAATGAATCCGTGTTGTAATGCTTCAGGCAACTGCAAGGGTATATTTTGTTTGAATTTATAGCTAACTGCATTCAATTCCATGATTTTTTGCAAGGTGTTTTTCTCTTCATTAATTTTTTCTTTTAGTTTTTTATCAGAAGACATTAGTAATGCGTTTGCTACTATATCTCCGTCAAAATAACCCGCATACCAATTTGGTTGTGTTGAGGGAGCACTTCCGTAAATACCTGCTCCAAAAGTACTTGTAGGTACAATACTCGTAATGGTTCCACGCACGCCAAAAGTATCGCCACCATTCGAATTGACTGCAGCATTGACACCTATACTGTTAATTCCGCTATTCAACTCAATATCCACACCAATATCACTAAATGCACCTATACCCGTTGTGATGACAATACCGCGTTTTTCAAAGCTTGGCGCATTGTTCATAGACTTTATCCCGACAACCGTTCCGCTAGCACCGTTTACATTTTGCAGGGTGATTCCCGTTTTATTTAAAGGCGAAATACTGCTATAATCAACTCCAACCAATGTTTCATCCACGGGAGTAAATTTATTACCAAAAAAGGTTTTGCCATCATTTGTCATGGTAGCTGCCAGTGTAGAAGTAGTTGATATAAAACTGTTGGCTGCTCTAAATTCCAAACCTGTTCCAGCAAAAGAGCCGTCGCCAATCCATTGAATTCTTGGATTGACATCGTTAATATCTTGATATCCCATGGTAATGGCTCTGTTCGGCAATTGAAATCGCAACCCAAATACGTTTTGACTTGCCGTGTTTAAGCTTCCAAAAGAAAACCAGCGACTGCTGCTAAAGTCGAAACTAGTTCCTGTATCTAACTGTGTGACAATGCCAGGACCAAATCTGAATGTTTCTCCTGTAAGTGGACTGGGATTGGTAATCGTCGTAGCAATATTCCCTGACGATTCATTTTGTGCACTACTAAATGCTACAAAAAGTAGTGTAATAGATAACATAATTCTTTTCATAATTCTAAACTTTTGATTTATAGAGTTTAAAATTAATTTCACGGAGTTGAATTCGGCTATGGGTTTGCCATAGAAGAATATCGTAGAAATACCTGTTAACATTTAGGTATATTATACTTTCTTTATCTTGATGCAAATTGTATTTTTGAATAAAATGTGATGGTGTTTAAATTAAATTATACAAATTCTGATGAAAAATAGTTTTGCTCTCGTATGTGTTTTGGCAGTATTAAGTGTGAG
>JBCCLS010000232.1:0-5917 GCA_039026835.1 Bacteroidota bacterium
CTCAAGACAGAATTCAAGCATTAATCACAGATTGGACCACAAATCCACGTTGGAAAGGTGTAGAACGCACATACACAGCCGAAGAAGTTGTGAAATTGCAAGGTTCTTACAAATTAGATTACAGCATCGCTCGTTTAGGCGCAGAAAAATTATGGAACAAATTAAATAGTCAGGATTTTGTAGCAGGTTTGGGCGCTTTAACAGGAAACCAAGCTGTACAAGAAGTAGAAGCTGGTTTAGAAGCTATTTACTTAAGTGGTTGGCAAGTTGCCGCAGATGCAAATTTAGCTGGCGAAATGTATCCTGATCAATCCTTATATCCAGCGAATAGTGTTCCACAAGTGGTAAAGCGAATTAACAATGCGTTGTTACGTCGCGATCAAATTCAGTGTGTAAATGAATCAGCAAATAAATTGGATTATTTAGTACCGATTGTAGCAGATGCAGAAGCTGGTTTTGGAGGAAACTTAAATGCGTTTGAATTGATGAAGTCTATGATTGATGCTGGAGCAGCTGGAGTGCATTTTGAAGATCAACTAAGTTCTGCGAAAAAATGTGGACACTTAGGTGGAAAAGTATTAGTACCAACACAAGAAGCAATCAATAAACTCATTGCAGCGCGTTTGGCAACGGACGTTATGGGCGTTCCAACAATTATCATTGCACGAACTGATGCAGATGCTGCAAATTTACTAACAAGCGATATTGACCCAAGAGATGCAGAATTCATCACTGGTGAGCGCACGAGTGAAGGTTTCTTTAATGTAAACAACGGTATCAAGCAAGGAATCGCTCGCGGATTGAGTTATGCGCCGTATGCAGATTTAATTTGGATGGAAACGTCTAATCCAGATTTAGACTATGCAAGAGAATTTGCAGAAGCAATTCACGCACAATATCCAGACAAAATGTTGGCATACAACTGTTCGCCATCATTCAATTGGGCAGCAAAATTAAGTGTAGAAGAAATGGAAACCTTTAGGGAAGAATTAGCAGCGATGGGATACAAATTCCAGTTTATCACCTTAGCAGGTTTCCACGCATTAAATACAAGTATGTTTGAATTATCCAAAGCATACAAAGAAAGAGGAATGGCGGGGTATTCAGAATTGCAAGAGCGCGAATTTGCATTGCAAAAACAAGGATTCAATGCTGTAAAACATCAAGGTTTTGTGGGCACATCGTACTTTGATGCAGTACAAAATACAGTAACCGCTGGCGCTTCAAGTACGGTAGCCATGAAAGGCAGTACGGAAGTAGCTCAGTTTTAATGAAACTCAACTTTGGCTAGTCCGAAGGACGAAGCCAAAGTTGTAAGTTGAATTAATCCCGCGGCAGCGCGGGATCTCAATGTATGAAAATACAGGTTTATAAAGAGTTCTACTCGCAAAAGTTGTAAGTCGAACTAATCCCGCGGTAGCGCGGGATCCCAACCTATGAAAATACAAGTTTATAAAGAGTTCAACTTGCCAAAGTTGTAAGTTGAATTAATCCCGCGGCAGCGCGGGATCTCAATGTATGAAAATACAGGTTTATAAAGAGTTCAACTTGCCAAAACTGCAAGTCGAACTAATCCCGCGGCAGCGAGGAACAAAAAATAAAATTAACATTTGATTGAAGTCTAAATCACTTCAAACAAACAAATAAATAAAAACATCCGTGGCAGGCGTGATTTCAACAAAAAAATGTTGATGTTGATCAAAAGTGTAAAGGACAAAATGAAAAAGAAGATCAAAAAATCACGGCTGCATCACGGAATTTTGTAGTAAGAAAGACGGAGATGTTCACAAATAAAATTGTATATATTTCCTCTTGATTATGAAATTTTAATACCATAACTATATTGATTTTTCGAAAAGAAGTTGTCTGATACAGGCAGCTTCTTTTTGGTTTTGTAGGTAATGATTTTCACATCGTCACCTTGAACTAGATTAAAGGTCACACATAGAATTACACGTTGCGGAATCAAGTTCAGCATGACACGTTTAACAGATCTTTCAAAATAAAAATTATTCAAAAAAATGAACCTTTTCCACATTTTCACGTCCTTATACCAGTTATGATTTGAAATTACCGTAAAAGAAAATGATGATTTTTTAAAAGCAGAAGAAAGGAAAAAAGGGTATTTTATTAAGGTAATTTCAAGTTGTAAATGGTATTAGTATAAACGGAATGTTTTTTATGCATAAAAAGACACACATATCGGATGGTGAATTGGTAACAAACTATTTGGCAGGAAATCAGGAAGCATTAACTGCGTTGGTGAAGCGATTTCATAAAACATTTTGCAATCATGCATATTGGATTGTCAAAGATGCAGATGTCGCCAAAGACATTGCGCAAGACAGTTGGAAACTTATTATTGACAAAGTAGCGACACTGCAAAATCCTGCACGTTTCAAAAGCTGGGCGTTGTGCATTGTACATAGCAAATCCATTGATTGGACGCGTCATATGACAAAGCAACATCAGCAAAACAGCGAATACAAAGTTACCCAATCCATCAACGAATTGCCGTTAGCAGATACTTCGCAGTTAAGGCAGAAACTCAAAATAGCCATTGCGAAACTTTCAATTTCTCAGCAGCAAATTGTACGCTTATTTTATGTACATGACCTGAGTTTAAAAGAAATTGCAAAGACATTAGATATTTCGGTGGGAACTGCCAAATCGCGCTTGTATCATGCGAGAGAACAATTAAAAAAACAAATAAAAAAATAGAACACATGAGCACAGTAGAAGACATTGATAAACTAATCAAAGAAACACTCACAGAAGAAGAAGCAAAATTTTATGATGAGTTAGACGAACAAGGCTTGATAGGCTCCATAAAAAGTATTTTCAGCGGAAAATTAGGTTGGCTAGCAGGCATTATGAATATTGTGAATTTAGGTGTATTTGGATTCCTAATTTACTGTTTCATAGAATTTTTTAACGCAACAGCAACCAACGAACTTATCAAGTGGGGAATAGGCATTGGAATTTGTATTTCCTTTATGTCCATGATTAAATTATATGCGTGGATGCAAATGGACAAACGTGCGATTTTACGCGAAATGAAACGTTTGGAATTGCAAGTATCGTCCTTATCGTCCAAAATATCTGAAAAATAAAGTATCTTACAGCATCAATATTTTCAAATGCTTCAGAAACTATTCAGCATACAAATAAAACCACAAGTTGTAGTTACAGTTCTCATGCTAATTACAACTTGTTTGCCTGCGCAAGTCTTAGAAAAAAGACTGGAAACGTTGGTAGATTCTGTATATAACGCAAACAAAGATGCGTTGGGAATTTTAATTCATGTAGAATCTCCCGACAAACATCTTTCTTGGACAAAAGCTGTTGGTTTTTCAGAAAAATCAAAAAAACAATCGTTGCAGCCAATGCAACCTGTGTTGATTGCTAGTAACACAAAAACCTATGTTGCCGCTGCAATTCTGAGATTGGTGGAAGATCAGCTTCTACAGCTCAATGCGCCAATTCGCACTTTACTCAATACGAATACGCGTACTTTACTTGAAAATGATGGCTATGATCTCACAAAAATTACGGTCAAACAGTTGCTGTCACACACATCTGGAATTCATGATTATGTAGACGATGCGTATTTTGATTTAGTCATTAAAAGACCACAATACCGTTGGACAAAACAAGAGCAAATACAACGTTCTGTAACTATTGGAAAACCACTAGCGAAACCTGGAACAGCATTTCATTATGGTGATATCAATTACTTACTGCTTACAGAAATCATTGAAACTGTCACTCAAAAAGACTTTTACGCTGCCATGCGTATGTTGTTAAGATATGATAAACTGGAATTGAAACATACATGGTTCAAAGGTTTGGAAAGCACACCTAAAGATTTGCCTGAATTCGCACATCAATATGCAAAAGATTATACATGGGATTCTAGCCAAATAAATGATTCTTGGGATAAATTTGGCGGCGGCGGCATGGCAACTACGGTAAAAGATGCTGCCTTATTTTATCAATACCTATTTGAAGGTAAAATTATTCGTGATAAAAAACTTCTTAAAGAAATGTACACCTATGTTTTACCGGAAAACGTCTCAAAATATTGCTTGGGAATTTTTCATTTTGACATTGGATTCCGTCTTTATTATCACGGTGGATGGTGGGGAACAGGTGTTAATCATTCTCCTGATACCAATACTTCAATTGCAGTATGTACTTTGGTCAAAGAAAAACGTGATCGTATCAATCCTTTTTTAGGAAAGAAAATACACGAAATTATTAGCAAGATCGACTAGCGAAAAAATATGAAACTACTTTCTACACAAATGAAGACACTATTTATTTGTGAAAATCATCGTTTTTAGTCGAAAAAATATGTTAAAATGCCCTTATTTTAGTAATTTGCAGTCCTTTAGGGATGATTTCTCTCCCACGCTGAATTTTCGAGTTCTTCGAAAGGATAAAGGTACAGTAGGAATGGTTATTTTATTCACTTTAAATTTTTATTAAAATGGCTGTTTTAGAACAATTAACATCTCAGCAAGCAATCGATTTAGAAGACAAGTATGGTGCGCACAATTATCATCCACTACCAGTAGTATTGAGTAGAGGAGAAGGCGTTCATGTTTGGGATGTGGAAGGAAAAAGATACTACGATTTTCTATCTGCATATTCTGCCGTAAACCAAGGACATTGTCATCCAAAAATTGTTGGTGCATTAAAAGCACAAGCAGATATTTTGACATTGACGTCAAGAGCGTTTCACAACGATGTATTGGGACAATATGAAAAGTATGCAACTGAATTGTTTGGATTTGACAAGATCTTACCAATGAACACCGGCGTAGAAGGTGGCGAAACTGCATTAAAACTCTGTAGAAAATGGGCGTACTTAGTCAAAGGAATTGAAGAAAATAAGGCAAAAATTCTCTTTGCTAAAAATAATTTCTGGGGACGCACACTCGCAGCAGTTTCTTCATCAACTGATCCAAGTGCTTACAACGATTATGGACCGTATTTACCAGGTTTTGAAATTGTAGATTACAATAATTTGGAAGCTTTAGAAAAAGCCCTAGAAGACCCAAATGTAGCAGGATTTATGGTAGAACCTATCCAAGGAGAAGCTGGAGTCATGGTACCAGATGACGGCTACTTAAAAGCAGCATTTGATCTATGTAAAGCTAAAAATGTATTATTCATCGCTGATGAGGTACAAACAGGAATTGCACGTACAGGAAAATTAACCTGTTGCGAACATCACGGTTTTAGACCAGATATCTTAATCTTAGGAAAAGCATTATCAGGAGGCGTATTTCCAGTATCAGCGGTATTAGCAGACGATGAAATTATGATGACCATCAAACCAGGAGAACACGGCTCTACTTTTGGAGGAAATCCATTAGCCTGTCGTGTAGCTATGGCAGCGTTGGAAGTAGTACAAGAAGAAAACTTAGCAGAAAACGCGGAACGACTTGGACAAATTTTCAGAAGCGAAATGAATCGTTATATTGAAACAAGCAATGTAGTAAATTTGGTACGAGGAAAAGGATTATTGAATGCTATTGTTATCAATGATACCGAAGATAGCGATACTGCTTGGAATATATGTATGGCGTTGCGCGATGGTGGATTGTTGGCAAAACCAACACACGGAAACATCATTCGTTTTGCGCCGCCATTAGTAATGACAGAAGATCAACTTTTAGAATGTATAGCCATCATTACAACCACACTCAAACAATTTGAATAGTGCCAATACGCAAACAAGATAGTTCAGTATTCGATAATTTCGAATTACGATTAAACGAAAGCTCTAAGAAGTTTCTACGTGAAACTTCAAAATGGGCTTTCGTCTTTTCTATCATTGGATTTGTGTTTTGTGGTGTAATGCTTTTTATTGGAATTTTTGCGCCCATGTTCTTTAAAGAAGCCAAAA